>CADCQV010000102.1 GCA_902803625.1 uncultured Lachnospiraceae bacterium | reverse complement strand
GGCTTCATCCGCTTCTTTGACACTCTGCTCATAATCCGCATTTTTCTGCTCGGCATCATCATTTAAGGAATCAACCCCTGACTCCTGAGTCTCAACAATATTGAGCGCATCTGCGGAATCCGAGAGCAGATTACCTATTGGTGTATTATCTGCGTTTGGTGTAACTTCTATATCATATGAGGGGGTTATTTCGGGCTCACCCTGGGGCTCACTGTTTTCACCTGATGGTTCACCCTGGGATTCACTGTTTTCACCTGATGGCTCACCCTGGGGCTCACTGTTTTCGCCTGATGATTCACCCTGAGGCTCGTTGCTTTCGCCTGATGATTCACCCTGAGGCTCGCTGCTTTCACCTGATGATTCACCCTGAGGCTCGCTGCTTTCGCCTGATGATTCACCCTGAGGCTCGCTGCTTTCACCTGATGATTCACCCTGAGGCTCTTCATTGTCGTTTCCGGATTCATTATCCGAATCCTCAGAATGATCCTCTCCCCGTTCTGCTTCCTTTACTTCCTCGGAAGCTTCCTTCACTTCTGTACTGTCCTCATGTTCACTTTCGCTGCTCTCATCAGAATCGTTGTTATCCGGAGAATCATTCCTATCTGACGGGCTTCCCGAGACACTACTGTTTGAAGAAGTATTTTCACTTTCTCCGTCTTCTCCTGCAAATGCTGTGGCTGTCGGCATCAGTGTCAGTGTTGCCGCCAGCCCTATACTGATAGCCTTGAGTATTTTCCGTTCTGCTTCCAGATTTTTCATTGTTTTCCCCTCTGAATCCTTTAATTATTGATTTTTTCCTTTTTTACTCAACCTGTAAAGCATATCACAAAGCTTCTTGCAAACCAAGACTAATTGTATGGATAAATAAACAATTTTTTGCTTTTTTGTAGTGTATTTTGCCCAGTGGTTACCGTGATGGTGGCGGTTCCCCTGGCGAGACCCCTTACAACGCCCTTTGCCACTCTGAACGTTACTTTGTCACTCTGAGCTTCACTTTGTCATTCTGAGCTTTACTTTGTCATTCTGAGCTTTACTTTGTCACTCTGAGCTTCACTTTGTCATTCTGAGCTTTACTTTGTCATTCTGAGCGAAGCGAAGAATCTTTTCCCAACCGATGAGAAGATTCTTCGGGCTGCGCCCTCAGAATGACACAAGCGTAGATCTCACCGGGAAGCATAGCTTCCGGTGAGATTGCTGCCCTTGAAGGTGAAGGTCTTCGAAGTCCCATTATAGCTCCACTCTTCCTTCTTTGCCTTGTAATCCTTTCCGTTTATCATCACTTTGACAGACTTCGGGCTCCCGTTCTTTTTCCATTTCACTGTCAAAGAATCCGTATTTCTGACATAGTAGGGATTTGACTTATATGACAGACCCTTTGACCCCTTTGTGGCTTTCTTTATTTCTCTTTCCGTCTTTTTGTCGGCTCCGGAGAGTCCCGTTATCTGGAAACGGTGGTTCTTTTTATTGATCTTTACCTTTGTTACCTTATAGGTGGCATTATTGACCGATACCGTGATCCCCTTTTCTCCAAAGACCTCTATTCCTGCCTTTGATTTTCCCCAGAACGGAAGCTCGTGGCAGTAGGATATCCTTAATGATCCCTTTGTCTCCGTGCGGTAGTCCATAGGCTTATTGTCGGAAACAGTGACTTTCTTTTCTGCTGCATCATTACTGCTGCCGGTATTGTCGTCTGTTTTTCCTTCTTCATTCTCACTGCTGTTATCTTTTTTCTGATCCTCATAGGTGAGATACCATGATGAAAGACGGTCCGTTTCTACAGGAAGCGTAGTGTCCGTACCGGATGAGGCGATCTCCACCCTTCCGTCATCATAAATATGGACAACGAAAAACGTTCTTATGACCTCCTCATCATCGTTCCTCATGGATACTGGAACCTCTATGGTAAATGCTATTTTCCCCGTTCCTTTTTCAGGTTCGATCTCCTGTTTACTGCCATTCCCGACCTGCTTATAAAGCTTGATATCAAGCATCATTCCGCTTTCCGATACATCATTTCCGGTGCTTTTCTTTACCTCGGCCTCTGCTTTTTCCTTTGCCTCTGCTTTTGCCTCTTCATTTCCGCCGGTTGTGTCACCGCCTGCCTTCTCTTTTATCTCCAGCGTTACCGTCAGGGTTTCTCCGGCTTCCACTGCCTGTTTTTCTGTTTCATTTAAGAGACCGGCTGCGAGCTCTGCAGGGATCGTGACATCACTTACGGCAAATCCATCATTATCACCGGTATCGTAGGTCACAACCTTGCTCTCTATCTTTCCGGTACCGTTGGGTATGGTGTTTTCCGAGAGAGTTTCTTCGCTCTTTTTGTAAATATAGAAAGTATTTTTATCATATTTCACAGAGTAATTACCCTGTGTTTCTTCTCCGGATGCGCTTATTTCATACTTTCCGGCGTCTTCTCCGCTTTCACGGGAGAGCGTATATTTTATAAGCCCATCGCTTTCACCCTCTACGATACCCGTAACGGCTGCGGTCAGCTCCGGATCCTCTTCACCGGTAAGCTTTTCCTTTTCATCGGGCCTTACTGTTACCGCAGCTCTCTTTATCGTTACGCTTACACCGGCCTCTTCACTGTCATAATGATCACTGTCCCCGAAGACCTTGTAATACACGGTATAGGTGCCTGCATCCTTCTTTACGGGGATATTCTCCGTATATCCGCTTCCGGATGTGAGGCTGTACTTTAATGTTCCGCCTGCAGCGGTGCCTTTCTCTGTGAGGGTCTGATCACCTCCGTTGTAGGTAAGGTCTTTTGCGGAAGGAGCCTTTGTGATGACTGATCCGGCCTTATTCACAGTGAGTTTTCCTGTTTTACAGGTGATATTGTAGTTTGCCGTGACATCTTTTCCGGAGGCGTCACTGATGGCCGCCCCGGAGGCTGTAATGGTGTGCTCACCTGCAGTACTTCCGTCAGCTGTCAGATTGACCCGGCTCAGGCTGTGGCCTGCCACCGCGTCTGCAAGCACTGCCTGCTTCGTTCCGGTCTTTAAGCTTTCTCCGAATATTATGATCTGGTCACAGGCTGTGACTACTGCGTCCCTCTTATTAATGGTGAAGGTCCTGCTCCCGCTGAAGCTGTAATTCCCGTTCTTTACGCTCGTTACAGCTGCCGTTGCTGTTCCTGCGTTTATATTATTACTGTAGCTTACGTTATATTCCTTTCCGGGAATTTCATCATCTCCATTCTTTACCGTGACCGCCGGTTCTTTTGGCTTGCCGTCATAGGTAAAGGATTCTTCCGAAAGCCCTATAACAGGGTTTGCTATTGTCTTTGGCTTTATAGTAAATACACCCTTTTCAAAGGTTACGCTGTAATTACCCTGGGCACTCTCTCCGGCAGGGGTGATGTCATAGGTTCCGACATTCTCCCCTGTTGCGCGGGAAATACTGTAGCTTACTGTGCCTGTTCCGATAAGGCCTGTTTCTGTTGCCGTATATTCTGCCGGGACAGGGTCAGATTCCCCATAGATTTTCTCTTTATTATCTGCTTTAACCGTGACAGCCTTTTTCTTTATAGTGACAGAAACCTGTCCTTCATCGCTGTCCTCATGATTATCATCTCCAAAGACCTTGTAGTATACGGTATAGGTTCCGGCATCTTTCCTTTCGGGAAGAGTCTCTGCATAACCACTTCCGGATGTCAGGCTGTATTTCAGCGTTCCGCCTGCAGCGATCCCCGCTTCAACAAGAGTCTGATCCAGGCCGGAATAGGTGAGGCTCTTTGCTGTGGGAGCCTTTGTTACCACAGCTTTGATCTTTGTGACAGTGAGAGTTCCGTTTTGATAGGTGATGTTATATTTGGCGGTAACGTCCGCAGTGCCACTCTTTATCACTGCTGCACCTGGAGTAATGGTGCCGCTATCTGTGATGGCGGCAGTGCTGCTCGATGTAAGAGTAACTGTATTGATAGCATGTCCGTCAACAAGAGAACCCGATGTCACACTTACCATATTTGTTCCCGTGGCGATGCTTCCATTAAGTTCCACACTCTGATCCTTTGCTGTGATGGTGACTGAGCGCTTAGTAATATTTGCTGTCACACACTCAGGCTGGGAAATAAGCTCATAGTTGCCAGCGTCCCTACCACTGAGCGCGAAGCCGGAAAATGTCACGGTCTTGCCGTCACCGACGTTTGCGTCTGAGAATTCTGCCGTACCGGTCACAATATTTACATTATCATTGCCTACCTTGCCGTCAATCAATGCAGACGTCATGACAGGAGTCGCTTCTGTCGTGCCGTCATATTCTTTTTCGGAAACAGTCACACCGGTGATGGTAACCCTCTTCGGAGCAATGGTATATTCCACGCTCGCAGTAGCTGCTCCGGTTCCTTCACCCAGAGTGATCTTTGCAATATAGGTTCCGGCTCCGGTCGGCGCGGCATCCAGCTTAGACGATCCCTTGTAATAGGAGATCCCGGGAGTCCCAAGGAAATCCGTATCTCCGCTTATAGTCGCTTCCGCACTCTTTCCATCCCCGTAGATTTCATGAGAGGGCTTATCTATAGTAATAACTTTAACAAATGAACCGCTATCACTTGTGCCTGTAGCTTTGATCTTCGCACCCTCTGCCGTATAACCCTCGATTATATACAGGGGTTTGGAAACTGCGGTCAGTGTCAATGAGTCCGTATTACCGGGCAATGTTACGGATGTGCCTGCAGGCAGCACCTTATCATCATTTCCTACCCTCCATCCGGCAAACTTAGAGTTACTTCCATCCGGGATTGTAAACCCACATTCGGGAAGTGTGAAGCTTCCTCCTGCCTTACCGTAGGTACCCGCCATGCTGCCGGAGAGCTCTCCCTTATCGAATGTGATCTTTACACCGGGAACTATGGTCTTGCCTCCCATATTGGCCCGGGTAACCACTGTTTCCGGAGAATCCTTCAACACGAAGGTTTTTTGAAAGTTGACCTTTGTTTTACTCTCTGCGTGGAATGCGCTGGTGTACAGCTCCATACCGGGATCGTTCCAGGAGAGGATAACATCACCCTCGCAGCCACCGTTTTCGCTATAAGGCGTATAGTAATATCCACCTATAGCATTGATGCCCGTAACAATATTCCAATTCCTTTCGACTTTGGCATTTATTTTTCCTCCGGTGATAGTCAGCTTTCCACCGATGCCGTGATATCCCCCGCCAATGGCAGGTGCATTTTGTGCTACGGCTTCTATCATTCCGCCACAGATCGTAATATTGCCTGCAGGGTAACACGGATCGCTCGTTGTAGAACGAAGCCCGGAGCCGATAGCCGTATAACCATAAGACATATTGTACGGATGGTCACTTGCCTTCAGCTTTCCGGTTCCCTTAGACTGTCCGTATATGGTAAGACTGTTTCCCTCTTTCACATTGATCCCGCATTTTGCATCCGCTGTAGATCCGTCGCAGAGAATAAGATGGACATCACCGTTGATATTCACGGGATAGTTTGAGTTATATATAGTACTACCGGAAGTAACCTTAACCGATTCACCCTTCAGTTCTATCGTCTGTCCTGCCGGAACGGCGTACCAGCCTGTTCCCAGAGCCGTCCGGCTTCCGTCCAGCACGGTTACCTCATTGTCCTTTTTGTACTTTTCAACACCCTTTTCGTCAATATAGCTGTACCCATTTGCATTATGGGAGAACTCTGCTTTCTTTTTGTGCGCTGCAGACCTTTCAAAGGTCATATCATCAAGCTGATAGCTCTTATTTCCGATCTTGATTGTGACTTTCTTAGTCAACGAGCCCTCGTCTGTTAATGAACCGTCTTCCGGAAGTGAAAATGTAGCGGAAACGGTGGCTTTACTTCCTGATACACTGACTGAAGAAGCCTCAGGGGTCACTCCTTCTATCTCCACCGTACCTGTGGCGACATCAGGCATTCCTGTATCGTACACTGCGCCGGAAAGGGTACAGAGGTATCCGGAGTAGAGTGCCTGCTCCTTTCTATCCTTAGAGAGGGTCGCAGAAGCCGTGTTGTAGGTCACATTCCCTATCTTTATATGTGCGACAAGCGGCTCAACAGATTCGGCGTCTTGTATTATCCTTGTAGTCTTTACTGTCAGTTTTTTCCCGGCGCCGTCTGAGGTGACGCTGTAATTACATGGCTTATAAGTGCTTTCATTACCGATCCGGAACCCACATTCTCCGGTGCCTTCTGAAATCCCTGTGCCATATAAGGTTACGGTAAATTCAGGATTGACATACCCCGGGCATGTGATCCTTCCGGTACATGAAACCTGATTCGGATCAGAAACAGTAAGGCTTCCCATACTACTATAGTATCCTACGTCCGGACAGCCGATATTTCCTTCTGCAGTTACATTGCCACCCGTGATACTTATAGCCGGTAAGCTAATCCTGTGGTCTTGGCTGCCTTCATATCCGCATCCGATGGCTGTACTGCCCAGACTACTGCCGCCTATCTCTATAAATGTTCCGCCCACAAAATGTGCATCACTACCACCTTGTACCTTTCCGCCTGTCGCCTTTACAGTTCCTCCGCTGATAGTGATGGAATCCACGGTACCGGATCCGCCTCCGCCTATACCGGCTGCCAGCGAACCGCCTTTAGCCGTGACATTGCCTCCGGTTATTTTGATAACTCCTCCCGTTGTTCCTTCGGATCCGCCTATACCTGATGCTCCGAAGGTTTCGTAGTACTGGGAACCTCCCTGTGCGGTGATGGTGCCTCCGGAGATGGTAATGTTTCCAAGGGTTCCTCCCAGTTCGCTTTCCTTAAGATACTGGCACATTCCTATACCTGCGCCGCCCATGCTGTAATCGTCGATAGAGTTTCCTCCGTCATTTCCTCCTGTGGCATTAAGAGTTCCGTTTCCGCTGATATTAAGCGTACAGCCACCGGGAACGCAGATTCCCGCGCCGCCCCAGCAGGCGGTAAGAGTGTTTGTGCCCTCTATCGTCAGATTCAGCTTTGCTCCGTTTTTCAAAAGAATGGGTGATACCATGATCGCATAACCACCACTTTCCGGACAGGTGGCGGTTATATTCAGATTACTGATCTTTAAATTAACCTCTGTACCGTCGATAATGATGGCCGCACGCGAACTGTTCAGCGCACCGTGTTTATTAAAGAAACTTGTTTCATTGGCCTCGCAGTTTGCTTTGTTTATAGTCCCTGTTATGACGCGGTTATCCCAGGTGCCTTTGTTAGAGCTGTTGATCGTGATAGAACCACCGGAAATGTTATATTCTCCCTGATCATCCGTCACGGTGATCTCATAATCCACACCGTTTATCCTGACCTTCATCCATTCATTGCTTGAAAATGCCTTATGTGCGGTGACGATCCACTCTCCGGTTTCGTCAGATGCCGAAAAGAGGTCTTCGTCGCTGACCCTTACATCCGTGACTTCACCGGTGAGGCCTACTGTATCAAGGATGGTTGAGAGAGGGATCTCACCGTCTCCGGGCATTACATACTGCTTATTTTCATAGGTGAATTCTACGGTGTAGAGAGAGAAGCCGTCAGTTTCGGCGGTGACGGTGGTGCCGTCGGTTTCTACTGGGAGCTGTTCGGCGTTTAGCACCTCATCCGTCGCATTGCCCTCGTCACCCTCATCAGCCGGCGTTCCGCCGCCAGCTTCCTCAATAGGGGTAAGCCCGGTATCGTCGCTTTCTGTTATGTGGTAGATATTTGTGCTGAGGTTTTCATCCGCAACCTCATCAAGGGTGAATGACACATGCACCTTTGATTCGTCTTCGGGCTCAATTTCTCCGCCGTCTTTATCAAGAACCTTTATGTCATAGGTGTAGGAAGCTGCCACGTTCACGTTTTCATCACGCACATCATTTACAGCTTCCTCTGCCTGTTCTTCCTTCACCATGTCGGCTTTCTTTACAGACAGTTCCGCATCCTCCGGGAATATGCCTTCTTCTGCCGATACGGTTATGGTAACGTCTCCGATGGTTTTCGACTCTTCAAATGCCGGGGCTTTGTTCTCTGAGACCTTATTCTCCGATACCTTCTCCCCGGTCTTTTCGTCAGATGGTTCATCCTCATCTGACTCTTCCTTCACTTCTTCCGGCCCTGCCGTATCATCAGCGGCAGCTGTATTATCTTCCCTCACTTCTTCCGGCTCTGCCGTATCATCAGCAGCAGCTGTAGTATCTTCCGGCACATTTTCCGATTCTGCTGTATCACCAGCGGCAGCTAATATATCTTCCGGCACATTTTCCGACCCTGCCGTATCATCAGTGGCAACTGTTATATCTTCAGTCACTTCCTCCGCAAGCACACCTGCCGGGACAGAAGTCGTAATAAGCACCGCTGCCAGTGCTGCAACTGCTGATTTCTTCAGTATTTCCCTTATCTTTCTCATAACCATCGTCTTTACTTTTCGCTCCTTTTCCGGATCAAAGGTCTTCAACCTAAATTTCCTTTATTAAGATAAAAAATTTTTTTTGTGATTTCAATAGAACCGTGACGAAAAAATCTGAAACGTGACGAAAAGTTAAAAAAAGACCCAACCCCTTATATTACCGGGATTGAGCCGATCTTGCTTTCGAAAGACTCATATCAAGATTAAAATCAGCTGCAATATTCCAGGGACTGTTTTCCTTTTCTGCGTCTCCATTCCCGTTCAAGGTACTGTAACCTTAATTGTGCCAGAAAATCAAGGAACACCTGATTGTTGGTAGCGGTATCGACCTCGTCAATTATCATAACGACGGGCTTTTCCGATTTTTCGCACCAATCCGTCAGAACAGAAAACAATTCCCTTGAAAGTCTAAACTCAATATGCAATATTCGTCCGCAAGTTCTCTTTCCAAAGCCGAAATAATTAATTTCACTTACTATAAGGCCTTCGGCGGAAGCACACGGATATCGGGTTTTGACCTCGACAATTTTTTATGTATAATGTTTCAGTATAGTTTGGAACATCAGGAGAGGAATAATATGTCGGATACAAAAAGATTTGCCGTTCTTATTGACAGTGAGAACGTGTCGCAGAAATACATCGGTCTCATAATGGATGAAGCCAGTAACTACGGGGATATCACCATCAAGCGGGCTTACGGGGACTGGACCCAGCAGTCAAGCGCCTCCTGGAAAAAGACCCTGCTTGAAAATTCCATCATCCCCATGCAGCAGTTTAATAATACCTTCGGAAAGAACTCTTCGGATTCGGCACTTATAATCGACGCCATGAAGATCCTCTACACCAATAATGTGGACGGTTTCTGCCTGGTGTCCAGCGATTCGGATTTCACAAGGCTTGCCGCCACATTGAAGGAGGAAGGAAAGACGGTTGTGGGCATGGGTGAAAGCAAGACTCCCGCTGCACTTATCAAGGCCTGCGATTCCTTCAAGATGCTGGATGTTCTCTATAAGGAGCAGAACCAGACAAAGAGTAAGGCAAAGGCTCAGGACAAGGCTGCTGCCGCAAAGCAGACCGCTGCAAAGAAGACCGCTGCTGCCCGAAAAACCTCCGCAAATAATCTGACCAAGCTCTCCACGATCGAGAAAGCGATAAAGCAGATAATAGATATGAATGACGACGAACGGGGCATGAACATTGCTTCGCTCGGAAACAGCCTGCAGCGCCGCTACCCTGATTTTGACACGAGAAACTACGGCGCTTCCAAGCTCAGCCGCTTCCTGGAGCAGTTTGATTCCCTGGAGCTCACCAAGGAAGAAAATGTGACCTATGTCAATCTGAAGTAGCTTCCGAAAGTTCATTAAAGGAGTAGGATTCGTTTTCCGTGCCGCTTGCAAGATTCAGGGTATAGCTTTTTGTCTCATATCCGTTCTTCATAAGGGTTATTACATGGGTGCCGCCGTTCTTTTTGAAGTGGCAGGGTGCTATGCCCTTATAAGCACCGTCATAGTAAACCTCCGCGCCCTCAGGGCCGTCGATATAGAGCTGTGAAACATCCGTTGTCACGGTCTCTGTGTCATCCGCGGCAATCCCCTCTTCAGCTGCATTCTCCGTATTATCCTGGGCTACTTCCCCGGAACTTCCGTCAGCTTCTGACGAAGCGCCGGTATCCGTATCCTTATTTTTGTTCCTGAATACCTCCGGAAGGGCCTCCTTAGGGATCGGGTCAGTCTTCGAATCCTTATCTGTTTCCTTTTCCGTATCTGCCTTTTTCCCCGTATTCCTGTCCGAGCTGTTTGAGGAGGGTGTATTCTTTTCCTCTTCCTCCAGTATGATGGCGAGATTTGCCATGGGCTGCCCGACCTTCAGGTATTTGTGTATATCTTCATAGCCCTCGGCCTTCACATCAAGTGTATGTACTCCGTAGTCCAGCTCTACCGCGCTTTCCTTCACCACCAGCTTCCCGTCGATATATACCTCCGGATTCGCGTCCACCGGCTCAAAGCTGAAGGTGATCTGTCCGGTCTTTAAGAGATCTCCCTTTAGGTCACTTACATCCACCAGGGTCTCTCTTCCCCGGGTAACCGAAACATCCTTGCTGCCGCCGTAATGCCGGTATGTGACAGACAGGCTGTAGCTTCCCTCGGGCACGGTCAGCACCATCCCGTCCTCTATGGGACGGATATTTTCTCCGAGCTCTATCCAGCCTCCCTCAAAGGACTCCGCACCAATGATCCTCACATAGCCGTTTCCCCCGGACCTTTCTATGGTATACACATCCTGTCCTATGCCCGATATGCTTAAAACATCTCCGTTCTTTATACTCCTGAAGGAAGACAGTCCCTCATCCGAGAGCAGTACCGTGCCTTTTAAGAGCCGGAAATTTCTGCCGTCGCAGCTTATGATCCCCCTCTTTTCACTTATGTCATAGTCCGTAATGCCGGATATTGTGAAGTGTTCATCGGAGGAATTCTGCTTAACCGATGTCAGGAGGGAGGAATGGACGGAAACCAGGATATCCACTATATCCCCGGTCTTAAGCTGCTTTACCACCATCGGATTTCCGTATGCGTCCTCATAGACCGTCGACGACCCGAAATTCAGGACATATTCCTCTGCTGAGATGGGATCCCGGAAACGCAGCTTTTTACCCTTCAGATCTATGTCGATTATAACTACCGTGCCCTCTGCCTTTAATTCATTATCGGAAACCAGCTCCTCTGTTTCTGCAGCCTCCGTAGCTTCTGGTCCGGCTTCTTCCGGCTGCTTATTCTTATTTATATATCCGACGGCCGCAAATGCTAAAGCAGCAAAAACCGTGAGAATGCTTAGAAAAAGAACGACCTTAAGAAAAAGAGGAAGGGGTTTACGTTTCTTCGAACGCTCCTTCTCCATCTTCTTCCGTTCCCGGTCCGTCAGCTCGTCGCTCAAAAATCTGGCCATCACCGGAACGTCCTGCTTCACCTCCGGCACGGCCTTTTCCATACCGACGGTACTCAGTTCAAGCTTTACTCCGTCTCTTTCTTCACTTGTGAAATTCTCTCCCGGGCCTTTGCCAGAAGAATTTCCTTTTCGTTCCATGAAGGTTCCTCCAGAACCAGCTCCAGAAGATATTTCAGCATATCCCCGAGCTCCCTGCCGCTCTTCATTCCGGCTTCCTTCATCAGTATGCTGCCGTCAAGTGCCAGATCCTTTATAGCTAAGCAATGCCTGTTTTCCAGTATCTCCCTGTACAGCGAAAGGAGGCTTTCTTCCTTTTCGAGCTTTTCCGTTTTTTTATAGCTGCTCTGCGCCATTATATCCGCATATCTCACAGGAAAAAGCAGGGGAAAGATATCCTCCCCCATTTTATTTATCGCCCTTCTTACCAGCTTTATGCTGCTGTCGGGACGGTAGTCATGATACTTGACCAGCCGTGACACCATATTTATCGAATGATTGTCTGATTTTAAGCGCTTCAATATCCTGACTGCTGTTTTCTCGCTTATTTCTGCGTGTCCATGAAAATGATCCGTTCCCTTTTCATCCACGGTCCGGCACTCGCATTTCCCCAGATCATGAAAAAGCATGGTAAGCCTTAGGATCCGTAGCTGCTCATAGCCGCTTTCACCTGACACTCCAAGGATATCACTGTATCTCACCAGTGTCTCTCTGTTTATGTTTTTCAGGGCTTCGATCGTATGTCTTCCCACTGTGTACTTATGGTGCGGATTATTCTGGGGAAATTCCATACATTTATGAAACTCCGGCAGAATGACGGCTGTGATCCCGCTCTTATAGAGCTCCTCTATCTTTTCGGGATGCTCCGATACCAGAAGCTTTGTAAGCTCGTCCCGTATTCTTTCCGCAGAGATCTGCTTCAGGCTGTCCTTCAATGTCTCTGCTGCCTTCAGGGTTTCCTCCTCTATGGAGAAATCAAGCTGTGCAGAAAAGCGGAAGGCCCTTAATATCCGCAGGGCGTCCTCCCCGAAGCGTTCCTCCGGATTCCCGACAGCTCTTATGACCTTATTTTTCAGGTCTTCCCGCCCGTCAAAAAGGTCGATAAGTCCTTTTTGAGGACTGTAGGCAAAGGCATTTATGGTGAAGTCCCGCCGCTTTAAGTCCTCCTTGAGACTCCTCGTGAATTCAACCTTATCAGGATGACGGTTATCGCTGTATTTCCCGTCTATCCTGTAGGTGGTGACCTCGAAGGCGTCCTTCCCGATAAGGACAGTTACGGTTCCGTGGGCTATTCCCGTATCCACAGTCCTCCGGAAAAGCCTTTTCACCTCTTCCGGGAGCGCACTTGTGGTTATATCCCAGTCGTGGGGCTTTTTTCCCAGCAGGAAATCACGGACGCAGCCTCCGACAGCGTATGCCTCGAAGCCTGCGTCCTCTATTGTCTTTATTATTTTTTCTGCCTTTTCAGGAAGAGTGATGGTCAATTAGATAATACCTCTACCGTCTGTCTCGCTATGGAGAGCTCTTCGTCTGTGGGAACCACCAGTATCTGTACCTTGTCCTCAGGCTTTGTTAAGAAGAACTCCTGGCCCCTGAGCTTATTCTTTTCTGCGTCAAAGCTTGTGCCGAGGAATCCCAGGTACTTACATACTCTTTCACGGACTGCCCCGTTATTTTCACCTGCTCCGGCAGTGAATGTGATGGCATCGACTCCGTTCATCTCTGCGGTATATGCGCCGATATACTTTGCAACCCTTAAAGCGTAGGCTTCAAGAGCAGTATCCGCTTCCTTATTTCCTTTTTCCGCTGCTTCCGCAAGATCACGGAAATCGGATGAAAAGCCGTCAGACAGACCGAGAACTCCGGACTTCTTATTCAGGATATCGAGTACCTCCGCTGCTGAAAGCTTTTCCTTCTGCATAAGGAAGGTGATCACTGAAGGGTCCAGATCTCCAGAGCGTGTTCCCATTATAAGGCCCTCAAGGGGTGTGAGTCCCATGGAGGTGTCCACAGACTTGCCGTTCTTTACAGCGCTTATGGAGGCTCCGTTTCCGAGATGACATACTATGATCTTCAGATCCTTTATGTCTTTTTTCAGGATCTCTGCCGTGCGCTTCGAAACAAAGTCATGGCTTGTTCCATGGAAGCCGTAGCGGCGGATCTTGTATTTCTTGTAATATTCATAAGGTATGCCGTAAAGATATGCCTTCGGCTCCATTGTCTGGTGGAAGGCCGTGTCAAAGACTCCTACCTGGGGAACTCCCGGCATTAACTTTTCACAGGCTCTTATACCGATGATATTTGCGGGATTATGAAGGGGTGCAAGGTCGTTGCATTCTTCCACGGCCTTTATCACTTCCTCACTGATCCTTACGGAATCGGAGAACTTCTCTCCTCCATGGACAACCCTGTGTCCAACAGCGTCTATCTCGCTGAGTGAAGCCACAACCCCGTTTTCCTTGTCGGTCAGCTTCTTTATCACTGCATCCACTGCATCCAAATGATCCTTAAGGGGGATCTTTTCTATAGTCTTGTCGGAATCGCCCTTTTTATATTCGATGGCACTCCCGTCTATCCCTATCCTGTCACAGAGACCCTTGGCATATACCGTGCCGTCCTCTGTATTGATGAGCTGGTACTTAAGTGATGAGCTTCCGCAGTTGATGACTAAAACCTTCATTTTTATCTATTACTCCTTTCAATTGATCAACTTTTCTTATTTAATATGCCTTGCCCCAGTATACGAGGTGCTTTGCCTTCTTTCCGCAGCATACACAGGTATCGGAGATCTCTTCCGTATCATCCCAGGGAAGACATCTGCTCGTAACGGTAGTGTCCTCCTTTATCTTTTCTTCGCAGGCGGTATCTCCGCACCACATCGCCCTTATGAAGCCCGGCTTATTATCCGCGATATCCTTGAATTCATCATAGGTTTTCGCGTCGAAGATATTTTCCTTCAGGTGCTTCTCTGCCCGCTCGTACATATCATTATGGATCGTGTCTAAGAGCTTCAGTACGAAATCATGAACCTCATCGAGCTTTACAGTGTACTTTTCCCTTGTATCCCTGCGGCAGATGACGCAGCTGCCCTGCTCTATATCCTTGGGTCCTATTTCTATGCGGACGGGGAAGCCTCTCATTTCCTGCTCCGCAAACTTGAAGCCCGGAGACCTGTCGCTGTCGTCCACCTTTACCTTCAGCTCTGACAGTGACGCCGCCAGCTTTTCTGCTGCCTCCAGAACGCCTTCCTTCCTCTGCTGTATGGGTATTATCACCACCTGGGTCGGAGCGATCCTCGGAGGAAGCACCAGTCCGTCATTGTCTCCGTGCACCATGATCATGGCGCCGATGATCCTTGTGGAAACGCCCCAGGAGGTCTGATGGGGTGTATGAAGCTTATTGTCTCTTCCGGTAAACTGGATACCGTAGGCTTTCGCAAAGCCGTCACCGAAGTTGTGGCTGGTGCCTGACTGTAAGGCCTTTCCGTCATGCATCATAGCTTCAATGGTGTAGGTTGCTATGGCACCCGCAAACTTTTCCTTATCTGTCTTCCTTCCCCGTATTGTGGGAAGTGCCAGTGTTTCCCTGCAGAAGTCCGCATAGACATTCAGCATCTGTACTGTACGTGCCTCCGCATCCTCTGCGGTTTCATGCATGGTGTGGCCTTCCTGCCACAGGAATTCCCTTGAACGGAGGAAGGGTCTTGTGGTCTTTTCCCAGCGGACAACCGAGCACCACTGATTATATACCTTGGGAAGATCCCTGTATGACTGTATGATGTTTTTATAAAAATCACAGAAGAGGGTTTCCGACGTGGGACGGACGCAGAGCCGCTCTTCCAGCTCCTGACCTCCGCCCATTGTGACCCAGGCAACCTCCGGGGCAAAGCCCTCCACATGGTCCTTTTCCTTCTGAAGCAGGCTCTCCGGGATAAACAGGGGCATATATACGTTCTCTACGCCCGTTTCCTTGAAACGCCTGTCCATATCCGCCTGGATATTTTCCCACAGAGCGTAACCCGCGGGCTTGATTATGAGACACCCCTTGACGCTTGAATAGTCGATCAGCTCTGCCTGCTTGACAATATCCGTATACCACTGGGCGAAATCCTCCTCCATGGAGGTTATGGCATCTACCATTTTTTTCTTATCGGACATTTTTATATTCCTCTTTTCTATATGATGATAAAAGATCCTTCGCTAACGCTCAGGATAACAGGTAAACACACTTCTTCGATTTTAGCCGTGCCTTAAGAGTATGTCAAGGAAGGGTCTGCATCCTGATATTCAGGTATCACACCCTGAAGCGGTAGCCAACGCCCCATATAGTCTCGATATACTGGGGGTTTGAGGAGTCTGCCTCCACCTTTTCCCGGATCTTCTTGATATGAACGGTAACAGTGGCAATGTCACCTATGGAATCCATATCCCATATATTCCTGAAAAGCTCGTCCTTTGTAAAAACCCGGTCGGGATTCGATGCAAGGAAGGTCAGCAGATCAAATTCCTTTGTGGTAAACTGCTTTTCTTCTCCGTTTACCCATACTCTTCTCGCGGTTCTGTCTATCTTTAGGCCACGTATTTCAATAATGTCATTCACGGCCACCCCGCTGTTAACCAGGCGCTCATACCGGGAAAGGTGCGCTTTTACCCTTGCCACCAGCTCACTCGGGGAAAATGGCTTTGTCATATAGTCATCGGCGCCGAGCCCGAGCCCTCTTATCTTATCTATATCATCCTTTTTTGCGGATACAATGATAATAGGCATGTTTCGGCTCTCACGTATACGCCTGCATATCTCGAAGCCGTCTATCCCCGGAAGCATAAGGTCAAGTATCAGAAGATCCCAGTCCTCGTTTATGGCAGTATCCAGTCCCTTCATTCCGTCATTTTCAATTGTAACCTCGAAATCCGACAGCTCCAGATAGTCCTTTTCAAGATCGGCTATGGAATCCTCATCCTCTATTATCAATATCCTGCTCATTTTTAAAGTACCTCCATTCCGGTCTGCTTATCCCTACGTGCCAAAGATTCTCCGTTTTGCTCAGAATGGTAAAATGTCCAGTGGACATTTTACGGGCACGTATTGACGCGCTAAGCGCGGCAGTGCCCCGCAATAAGATTCTTCGCTTCGCTCAGAATGACATAGTCGCCCCGCTATATGTTTTTCCTGAACTCCAGGAAAATAGCAGTGCCTTCTCCAAGGTGGCTCTGGGCCCATACCCTTCCGCCGTGATCCTCCACTATCTTCTTTACTATTGACAGCCCGATCCCCGAGCCGCCCTTGGAAGAATTCCGTGAAGTATCCGTGCGGTAGAACCTGTCAAAGATATAGGGCACATCCTTATTGTCGATCCCTCTTCCGTTGTCCTCTATCTCTATAAGGACCGCTTCCTCCTCATCCTTCAGGCGGATATATATCCGGCCCTCTTCCTTATCCATATATTTTACGGAATTCCCGATAATATTGTTTATTACCTTTTTCAGCTGCTCGGGGTCCGCTATTATCTTAGTGTCCCTGTCCAGATCATTGGAATACTCCACCGCTATGTTGTTTGACTCCAGATCCATTCCGATCTCATCCACACAATCATCGAAGTATTCACTGATATTTATCCTCGCAAAGCTGTAGGGGATCCTGTTGGTGTCGATTCCCGCATAAAAGGTCAGCTCATTAATGAGCCTGTCCATGTCGTTGGCTTTATTATATATGGTCCGTATGTACTTCTGCCTTTTTTCCGGGGTATCCGCCACCCCGTCCAGCAATCCTTCGGCGTAGCCCTTTATACTGGTAACGGGGGTTTTCAGATCGTGGGTAATGTTACTGATAAGCTTCCGGTTTTCGCTCTCGTTCTCGATGGTCCTTTCCGTGGATTCCTTCAGCTTCTTCCTCATATACTCGAAGCTCCGGCAAAGCTCAGCCATGGTATCCTCGACATCCGGGGTCTCTATCTCGAAGTCCAGGTCTCCTTCGGCTATCCGGCGGGTGCCCTCTGAGAGCTGCCCCACCGGAACGGCTATTTCCCTGTAGATAAAGGAGACCAGCATGATTCCCGTCAATATGAGAATGGAAATGATCAATAGTGCAAGCTTGATGGCAAGATCCTTTACATCCGGCCGTTTCAGGAAATAATCGATTATATCCGCATAATTTTTCCGGATGACTATAAGGCATATTGACAGCAGTACTGTTGGTAACAGCACTATTCCGCTAAATACCGCGATAAGCTTGTATCTTAATCTCATATCAGCTGTTCAGGTATGCTTCCTGCTCGGGTGTAAGAACGTCGATATGTTTTCCGAGGAATTCAAGCTCCTTTTTTGCAACCTCCACGTCCACTTCCTCAGGCACATCAATAAGCTTTTCCTTCAGCTCCCCGTGATGCTCCACAAGGTACTTTGCAGACAGAGCCTGGATCGCAAAGGACATATCCATGATCTCCGCAGGATGGCCATCGCCGCAGGCAAGGTTCACGAGTCTTCCCTCTCCCAGGACGTAGAGCCACTGTCCGGAGGAAAGCTTATAGCCCATGATATTGTTTCTCATCTCCTTTGATTCAACGGCAATCTCCCTCAGACGCGCCATGTCGATCTCGCAGTCAAAATGCCCTGCATTGCAGAGTATCGCTCCGTCCTTCATTACTGCGAAGTCCTCTTCATCGATAACCTTATCACAGCCTGTTACTGTTACGAAGAAGTCTCCGAGAGCTGCAGCCTCCTTCATAGGCATTACATCAAATCCGTCCATTATGGCTTCAATGGCTTTGACGGGATTTATCTCGGTGACGATAACCCTGGCTCCGAGACCTTTTGCCCTCATTGCCGTTCCTTTTCCGCACCAGCCATAGCCTGCGACAACGACGATCTTTCCGGCTACTATCAGGTTTGTTGTCCTGTTTATGCCATCCCAGACAGACTGGCCCGTGCCGTATCTGTTATCAAAGAAATGCTTCATCTGGGCGTTATTTACCCTGACCATGGGGAATAAGAGCTTATTATCCCTGTTCATGGCTTCAAGCCTAAGTATACCTGTAGTGGTTTCCTCGCATCCCCCGATGACCTTTGACGCCAGATCCTTGAATTCGGTGTGCATCATATGAACCAGGTCTCCGCCGTCATCAATGATGATATCCGGACCCTTTGAAAGAACGGCTCTTATATGGCTGTTGTATTCTTCATCCGTTGTGCCGTGCCAAGCGTGAACCTCCAGTCCTTCGTGTACCAGCGCCGCAGCCACGTCGTCCTGGGTTGAGAGCGGATTACTTCCCGTCACATACATCTCCGCTCCGCCGGCAGCCATAGTAAGACAGAGATATGCGGTCTTTGCCTCCAGATGAACAGAAAGTGCTACCTTCTTTCCCTGAAATGGCTTTGTCTTTGAAAATTCTTCATGAAGCATCGAAAGAAGTGGGCAGTTCCTGCGGACCCATTCTATCTTTCTGGCTCCTGATTCCCAAAGGTTTATATCACGTATTTCACTTGCCATTTTTTCCTCCTTTTTCCATATACCGTAAGAACTTCTTATCCAAAAAGGGCAGCCCTGATATGGACTGCCCTGTTTTTCGTACTGTTTCTGTATATCTTACTTTATAAGAGATGCTGCTGCTGCCCTCTTTGCCTCCATATCCTTGGAAGCTGCAAGTACCTGGGCTGCCTTTGCAGCAAGTTCTGACTGGTAAGCTGCATATTCTGCTGATCCTACTGCAAACTGGCTTGCTCCCTTTGCGAGCTGATCCTGATAAAACGCTGCAAGCTCAGACTGGCCGACTGCTGCTGCTGCCTGACCTGCTGCCTTGTTTGCTTCGCCCTGTGCAAGTGCTGCCGCTGCCTGTGCTGCAAGTCCTGACTGGCCTATAGCTGCTGCCGCCTGGCCTGCTGCCTTCTCTGCTTCGCCCTTTGCAAGCGCTGCTGCTGCCTGTGCTGCAAGATCTGACTGGCCGATTGCTGCTGCTGCCTGGCCTGCTGCCTTCTCTGCCTCGCCCTTTGCAAGCGCTGCTGCTGCCTGTGCTGCAAGATCTGACTGGCCGATCGCTGCTGCTGCCTGGCCTGCTGCCTTGTTTGCTTCGCCCTGTGCAAGTGCTGCTGCTGCCCTTGCTG
>CADCQV010000101.1 GCA_902803625.1 uncultured Lachnospiraceae bacterium | reverse complement strand
TGACGAGCTTTACAATATGATCAAAAATTCGGGAAGGGGAAGCTTCTCCTTTTCAATGGTCATAGACGGGGAGCTTCTAAATGAGTGCAACAGAGCCTATGATGACAATGAAGTAAAAAGAAGGGTATTAGGCAGGATCCTTGAAGAAACAGGCAGTGCAAATGCAAATGTTTCCTGTATACCTTATAAGCTTAAGGACGGGTATTATCTGCTGGAGCATAAGATATCGGTCTATTGAAACTTATCTCTCTTTATGCGAAAATAACGTGATATGTTGGATTTAGGATATCTGTACCATCGTCTGACGAGGCCAAAAAAAATAAAGCTGGGAGGTCAGAAAAAAAGACTTTCCGATCTGGAAAGATTCTGGTATTATGATACGTACTATGTAGACAATGCACTTCACCATGACAGGGGCAAGCCCTGGAAGATCCATAAGAAACGTATCAATCCTCTGGAATTCCCCCAGATACTGGACACGGTAAGGGTTATCGAAAAATACTGGCTGCGGACATTGACAGCTTTTCTTCTGCTGTTCTTTGCGTTTTTTATGAATTATGCATCCCAGATCGTGGACTGGATAGTAAGCTACAATATCCAGCTTAATGAAATGCTGGATGAGCGTGAAAGAGCCGAGGCCGAGAGAAGAGAGCTCCTGCTCTCACTTACCGCCCGGGGATTTGAAGAAAAAATGGACGATGAGGCCACGGAGGAAATCCCGGATGAGCTGTATGAAAAAGCGGACCATTATACAATGGATGAGCTGGAGACAACCGGAGAGACCGATGCGCCTCTTACAAGCAGTGCAGTGCTGTCTGCCGATGATATCAAGAACATCCTTACCATTACCTGGAATGCAAACGGCTCTCTTTCGGAAGAGGAATTCAGGATAGTTAAGAGTGCACTCCTCACCGTTGGAAGAATTCCCTATGTCCTCGGAGGAGCCCAGCCCACAAGGCCATCAAATACCGAGAAGGATGAAAGCGGCTTCCCCATTGTCCCGGATGATGCCATAGTGAGCTTCGCCAATCAGATAAGCGGAATGGACTGCTCACATTGGGTTGACTGGATTTATTATATTGCCGTCAATAACAACCTGGGATACTGTAATACGGATTCCCTTATATATTCCAGGGGTAACGGGGCATTGAAGCTTATCGCCGTTGATGAGGACGGGGAGGAGTACGATCAGGGGCTTTCAAACGTAAGAGCCGGAGACATAATGGTGTACGGACATGACGCGAGCCACCGTTTCGGTCATGCTGCGATTCTGCTCGGATATACGGGAAGAGGCGGTGAAGCCTCGGATATGATGTATGTGCATGAGTCCGGTACCGCAGGAAATGTATCCTTCCATGTGGGGTCTGTATTCGGAAATAACGGCTCCTCGCCGGTTTTCTATTTCAGGTACAGGTCACTTGAGGGTGATGAGATAGATTATGACTATGATTACCTCCGTACGCTGCAGTCCGGAGCGGACAGCTCATCCTCCGGAGATACAGAGGAGGATGAAGAAGAAGAGGAGGACATCGAGGACAGTGAGGGAATAGTTGAAGGCGGAGATGAGATCGAAGAGGATAAGGGGGAAGTCAGTGAAGATGCGGCTCCGACGGAAGCCAGCATGACCGACGCTACGGAGAGCAGCACGACGAGCAGCAGTTCAAGTAAGACGGATGACGATGACGATGATGACGACGATGACGATGACGATGATGATGATGACGACACGGACAGCGGGTCATATAAGCGCTATGTAAATGATCAGGAGGCAGAAAGCTATGAACCGGTTAATCCGGAGAATACCGAGATGAATCCCGAGGATACGCTTATTGCCGCACCATGATCATTTGTTACACGAGGGGTTTCTTTTGTCATACTGAGGGCTTTAGCCCGAAGGATCTTTCCTCCGGTAGTGGAAGATTCTTCGCTTCGCTCAGAATGACAAGAACCTGCTCAGAATGACAAGAAGTGTCACCAAAGGGTCGACGCGCTAAAATAAGCGGTAAGTAATGGATTAATGAAAGGAGCGGCATAGACAGGAAATGAAAAAGGTAAGAACCAGATTTGCACCCAGTCCCACAGGACGTATGCATGTCGGAAATTTAAGAACCGCACTCTATGCATATTTGATCACCCGGCATGCAGGAGGTGATTTTATCCTGCGTATAGAGGATACGGATCAGAAGAGAGAAATGGAGGGGGCAGTTGACATTATAAACCGCACCTTAAGGCTTACGGGTCTTGATTATGACGAAGGCCCGGGAAAAGAGGGGGAGTGCGGCCCCTATGTGCAGTCGGAAAGAGTGAAGAGCGGACTCTATATGGAGTATGCGAAAAAGCTTGTGGAAAAGGGAGAGGCCTACTACTGCTTCTGCACGGAAGAAAGGCTGGAGGGGCTTAAGAAAACCATAAAGAGCGAGGACGGAACGGAAAAGGAGATATCGGGCTACGACAAGCACTGCCTTCATCTTTCAAAGGAAGAGATCGAGAAGAATCTTTCCGAGAAAAAGCCCTTCGTCATCAGGCAGAATAACCCGATGGATGGAAGCACTACCTTCCATGACGATATTTACGGGGATATTACGGTCAGTAATGAGGAGCTGGACGATATGATCCTTATAAAATCGGACGGCTATCCCACATACAACTTTGCGAACGTTGTGGATGACCATCTGATGGGCATAACCCACGTTGTAAGAGGAAATGAGTATCTTTCTTCTTCCCCCAAGTATAACAGGCTCTATGAAGCCTTCGGCTGGGAAATCCCCGAATATATCCACTGTCCTCTTATAACAGACGAGGAACATAAGAAGCTCAGTAAGAGAAGCGGGCACAGCTCCTTTGAGGATCTATTGGAACAGGGCTTTGTCCCGAAGGCTGTGGTAAATTTCGTTGCCCTCTTAGGCTGGTCTCCCGATGACAACCAGGAGATCATGTCAATGGAGGAGCTCATTAAGAAATTTGATTATCACCATATTAATAAGAGCCCTGCGGTATTCGACTTCGGGAAGCTTAAATGGATGAACGGAGAGTACATAAAGAAGATGGATTTTGAAGATTTCTTTAAGCTCGCCGAGCCCTATATCAAAGAAGTCATAAAGAAGCCGTTGGATTTTAGAAAGATAGCTCTTCTTGTGCAGTCAAGAATAGAGGTATTTCCGGATATTAAGGGGCTCATAGATTTCTTTTCCGAGCTGCCTGATTACGATACGGCGACATACAGGCATAAGAAGATGAAAACAGACGAGGAAACAAGCCTCGTTGTGCTGAAGGAAATACTGCCGATACTTAAGGAACATCCGGACTACAGTAATGACGCTCTCTATGGCAGGATAAAGGAATTTATAGACGAAAAGGGCTATAAAAACGGATATGTTCTCTGGCCTCTCCGTACTGCGGTTTCAGGTAAGGAGTCCACTCCGGGCGGAGCTACGGAGATAATGGAGATAATAGGTAAGGAAGAGTCGGTAAGAAGGATAGAGGACGGAATAAAACGTCTTGGCGGTTGAAAACATTGATGCCTACGGGACAGGGCTGTCAGCCTTAAGCCCTGCCCAGGCAGAAGCCGTGACCCACGACACCGGGCCCTGCGAGGTCATTGCGGGGCCCGGCAGCGGGAAAACCCTTGTTATCACATACAGACTTTTCTATCTTATCTCCACTCTTAATATCGATCCTTCAAATATCCTTACCATCACTTTTACCCGCCTCGCTGCGGAAGAAATGAGAAGAAGAGCTTCGAAGCTTCTCGGAGACAGGGCAGGAGCCCTGACAATCGGAACCTTCCATTCAATATTCTATAAGATCTTAAGACATACCTATCGTTTTTCATCAGACAACATCATAAAGTTTTCGGGACAGAGTGAAATAATAAATGAAATACTGGAGTCACTCCGGGTCGAGCTTGCTGACAGGGGAAGAGCGGTCGCGGGACTGATAAACGAGATAAGCCGTGTAAAGTGCGGGTCCTTTGTTCTTAAGGACTTTGAATCGGCTTATCTTCCCTCAGAAGTATTTGAGACCTTCTTCATAAGATACAAAAAGCGCATGACGGAAATGAGGCTTATTGATTTTGATGACATGATGCTGCTTAGCCGGGAGCTTTTCCGCGAGAGACCTGCAGTACTTTCAAGGTGGCAGGACAGGTTCCGTTATATACAGGCAGATGAATTTCAGGATGTGGACCCCGTGCAGTTTGGGCTTCTTAAAACCCTGGCGGGGGAAAATGAAAACCTTTTTGCGGTAGGGGATGACGACCAGTCAATATACGGCTTCAGGGGTTCGGATCCGGGGATAATGCTGCATTTTAAGGAGGATTTCCCTTCTGCAAGGATGGTGAAGCTCTCGGTAAATTACCGCTCGGTCCCGGAGATCGTTGACGCAGCAGGTGTTGTGGTATCGGAAAACACCCTTCGGATAGAAAAGGATATTGTTTCAGGTTCAGAGGAATTAAACGGGAAGCTTTCCGATTGGGAGGAAGAGAACTCTGTAGATATCAGGGAGTTTAAGGACAGGGAAGGGGAGATCTCGGAATTTAAGGAAAATATCGCTAATTCCGGGTTTTCCGGGGTTAAGAGTACAGCGGTCCTTCTCCGTACAAATGAGCTACTGTCATATTTCGCGGAAATGCTTTCAAACTTAAATATACCTTTTTCCTGCCGGGACAGGATAAGGAATATCTACGACCACTTTATCGCAGAAGATATATTGTCATATCTTGCCATTGCTTCGGGGGATATGAGGCGGAGCTTATTTTTCCGCATAATGAACCGTCCTTTCAGGGGGATAAGCAGGAACGCGGTGCAGGGTGAAAGGGTGGACTTTCGGGAAATACTTGCCTTTCATTCATCTGACGTAAGGACCGTATGCGCTTTAAGGAGGCTTGAAAATGACCTTAAGCTCCTCTCAAAGATGAAGCCCTACGCTGCAGTCCACTATATCCTTAAGGGGATGGGCTACGGGAAATTCATAAAGGATTACGGCGCGGACAGGAAGCTGAATATAGAAGAACTCGTACGAACCGCTGAGGAGATAAAGCTGAGGGCAAAGTCCTTCAGATCGTATGCCGTGTGGAACGACGCTATAAGTGAGTACAGGAGGGAGCTTGAAAGGATAAAGGATCAGGGAAATAAAGCAGGTGAAGAAAGAGAGGGCTTATGTCTGATGACTATGCATGCCAGTAAGGGCCTGGAATTTGACGAAGTGTTTCTCTTTGATGTAAATGAGGGT
>CADCQV010000100.1 GCA_902803625.1 uncultured Lachnospiraceae bacterium | reverse complement strand
TTTATCGCTTTATCGGATGTATGTGACAGAGATACAGCGAAGCTCATAAAGAGAGAGGTGTCTGACGGTATCATCGCCCCCGGGTATGAGGATGAAGCACTGGAAATACTAAAGGAAAAGAAAAAGGGAAACTACTGTGTATTGAAGATGGAGCCGGATTATGTTCCTGAGGAAAAGGAAAGGAAGCAGGTCTTTGGCGTGACCTTTGAACAGGGTAGAAATAACGCACTTATCGATGAAGGCTTTCTTGGGGATATAGTCACGAAGAATAAGGATATCCCCGACAGTGCAAAGCGGGATCTTATGATCTCCCTTATTGTTCTCAAGTATACACAGAGTAATTCCGTAGCTTATGCTAAAGGCGGTCAGGCAATAGGGATAGGAGCGGGACAGCAGTCAAGGATACACTGTACACGCCTTGCGGGGCAGAAGGCAGATAACTGGTTTCTGCGTCAGAGCCCTCAGGTTCTGGGTCTTCCCTTCCTTGATGAGATAAGACGGGCCGACAGGGATAATGCAATAGATATTTATATCGGGAACGAATACGGGGATGTCCTCCGTGACGGAAGCTGGCAGAGGATTTTTAAGACAAAGCCTGAGGTTTTCACTGAAGAGGATAAGAGAAGCTGGCTCGATAAGAATACGGATGTGGCACTTGGTTCCGATGCTTTCTTTCCCTTTGGCGACAACGTGGAAAGGGCAAAAAAAAGCGGTGTAAAGTATATTGCTCAGCCCGGCGGTTCCATAAGGGACGATAATGTGATTGAAACAGCGGATAAATACGGGATGGTGATGTATTTCACGGGTCTAAGGCTATTCCACCACTGAAAAGAGAGACTGGACGGAAAGAAGCCTGTAATAGACAATAAATAACTGCCGGTGGCGGGACTTGAACCCGCACGGTGTTGCCACCAAAGGATTTTGAGTCCTCCTCGTCTGCCATTCCGACACACCGGCATATGTCGTTGATTGCGAAGCAATCTACGACCTGCGCACCCGCATCGGCGAAGCCGATTAAACATGCGGGTGCAACCCGAGAGTAGATCACGAAGTGATCTACGACAATAGATCACGGAGTGATCAATGAAAGATTATATCATAGAGGGAAAATAATGTCTATCAATCTTGTAATGCCTATGGGCGGGGCGGGAACGCGCTTTGCAAATCTCGGCTACGAGAGCCCGAAGCCCCTTATCGACCTTAACGGGCGCCATTTTTTTGAATACGCGGCGGATTCCATTTTAAAGCACTGTAAGGTGGAAAGCATCACCTTTGTAGTATTGAAGGATCATATCGAAAGATTCGCTATAGATAAGGCTGTGCTTAAATATGCCCCCGATGCCGGGATAGTCGTCCTTGACCACGTGCTGAACGGCGCGGTGCTGACCTGCAAAAGAGGCGCTGAGGCCGTAAATAATGATCTGCCCCTTATTTTTTGCGACTGCGATCTTATGTTTTGTTCGGAGAAGCTATACGCCTATGCAGACGGGGCAGCAGGAGGTTCAGACTACAAAAACGGTGAGCTGGACGGCTGGCTTGTGACATTTGAGAACAGCGAGCCCCGCTTCAGCTATGTAAAGACCGATGAAAATGGCTTTGTCACTGAGACCAGGGAAAAGGAAGTTATAAGTAACCGGGCTGTCTGCGGCGCCTACGGCTTCCGCAATAAGGAGCTGTTTTTAAGCTATGCTGAAAAATACATGGATAACTGCCCCTACAATGAGTATTTTATGAGCGGTATCTATAATCTGATGACAGAGGAAGGAAAAAAGATCGGTGAGTTCCCGACAGATGAATTCCTGTCCTTCGGAACTCCGGAAGAATATGAGATGACAAGGGGGATTTTGAAAAATGCCGATAAAGATAAATAATTTTCTGGGAAGGCTCGGGTGGAATGCGAGAAAGTACCTTCCGAATCTTGCGAGCAGCGCATACCTCAAGCTGCAGTTTATGACCAGAGGCAAGGCTCAGAAAAAGTACTGTGAATATTTCTTAAATGCAGAGGAAACCCCGAAGCCGAATGTGGTAAATATCGAAACCATAAACCGCTGCAATTCTACCTGTGCCTTCTGCACAGCCAATATCCACGCGGAGAAGCGCCCGTTTATGGAAATGACGGATGAGCTGTATAAATCTATTATCGATCAACTTGCCGACTGGAATTACAGGGGGCATCTCACCCTATACGGGAATAATGAGCCTCTGCTTGATAAGAAGATAATAGAACGTCATAAGTACGCCAGGGAAAAGCTTAAGGAAAGCTATATCTTTATGTCCACAAACGGGCTTTTACTTAACCTTGACACTGTGAAGGCAGTACAGCCTTACATTGACCAGCTTATCATCAACAATTATTCTCTGGAGATGAAGCTCCATAAAAATATCCAGAGGATATACGAATATGTAACGATGCATCCGGAGGAATTTGAGGATGTGGATATACTTATCCAGATGAGATATCTGCAGGAGGTACTTACGAACAGGGCAGGATCGGCACCGAATAAAAAGTCAACTGAGAAGGTGGTGAAGGAGAGCTGCCTTCTTCCCTTTACGGATATGTGGATCACTCCAAACGGCCATATGGGACTTTGCTGCTGTGATAATTTTGAGGTCACGAATTACGCGGATTTAAATGAGGTTCCCTTAAAGGAAGCCTGGGTGGCACCGGAGCTTATGGAGGCCAGAAGGAAGATCGCTGAGGGAAGACAGAATTACCCCTTCTGCAAGCACTGTGATTTTATCGATGCAGGCATGAGGATGCAGATAGTTAATGATATCCTTGCCGGAAACGAGGCTGCCGCAAACCGCCGGGGAGGCCACGAAAGAGGCCTCGGAAAGTAAGAAAAACGTAGCTTTTCAGAATAACGGGAAGCTTATTTAGACACCCCGCCAAAATATACAGCCGCCGGTCTGTTGAAACTGAATCCCTCATGCTCTGCCGAGAGGAGATCTTTGTCAAATATGAGAAAGTCCGCATCCTTTCCGGCCTCGATGGAACCCTTAGAGGCCTCAATACCAAGCTGTTTTGCGCCGTTTATGGTATAGCCCAGTATCATTTCTTCTATGTTCATTTTCTCACTGGCCGGAGGAAAGGCCGCATTTGTTCTGTTCCACTCATTAGCCCGGGTCTTTTCGGTAATCTGGCGCGTCATTCCGACCTCCATGCCAAAATACGGATTCCAGGTGGTGAAATCATCATAAATTATCTCGTCGCTTGACCAGGTTACGAGGGCACCGCTGTCCCAGAGAGTTTTGCAGCGGTACATGGATTCCGCACGTTTCCTGCCAAGGAGTTTGCTCCATATCACACCCGGATCCCCGCCTATGTTTCCGGCGTGCCAGCAGGGTGTGAAATCAGCGGTGACATTAAGCTTTGCAAAACGTTCAAGATCTGCGTCATCCTGAATCTCCAGATGGGCACAGGTAACATGCACCTTAAAGTCATCCTGAAGCTCTTTCCTTGCTGTCTCCACACCGTCAAGTACCGCGCGGGACGCAGCTTCTCCGACGGTATGCAGATGAAGATCCAGTCCATCCTCATTAAGGGTTTTTAAGAGTTCAGCGATCTCATATTTATTGAAGGCTGTAGTTCCCGTCGTTCCCGTGTCTTCGTAGGGTGTGACCAGGGCTGCGGTTTCGATCCTCAATGTGCCATCCATAAAGATCTTTAAGGTATGAACCTTCAGATGCTCTGTGTTAAACTCTTTCTTCATACGCCTAAGCTCTCTAAGAGCCTCCGGAACCTGTTCCTTTCTCGTCACCACATAGCATCCGTCTATAAAGACCGGCAGCTTCCCCTGTCTGTCCATATCCCGCAGAATAGAGTAGACCCGCTCATGAAATCTGTTCCCCTCGGGGATACCGGCGTCAAAAACAGCACATACACCATTCTCTACGGAATAACCGATCCAGCGCCTGACCGCTTCGTCAATCTCTTCATCTGTCAGCTTTTCTATATCATCAAGAAGGAAAGGCATTAATGCGGCTTCAAATACATTCCCTGAAAGATGAGCGTCCCGTCGGACATAGAAGTCAAGTCCCGGCACAGGATCCGGTGTGTCATCTCGAATATTATGCCGTAAAAGGATCCGGGAATTTACCCATACGCTGTGGCCCTCTTCTTCGAGGATCAGAAGCTCACTGTCCGGACAGATTTGGTCAAGCTCCTCCTTTGAAATATCTTCACCGCATAGAAGCCCCCTGTCCAGCATAAAGCGGTAACGCTCCTGCCCCGGATCGCTTCTTACTGCTTCTGAAATATAATCCAGGGCTTCCTTTTTGCTGCCGCATTGGATTGGCGCACCCAGATACGTATACTCAAATCCGGCACCCAGGGTTACGTGGACATGACTGTCAATGATAGCAGGCATGATAAACCTGCCTCCAAGATCCGTAACCTCTCCCTCATAGGATGAAAGACCTGACTCATCACCCACATAGGCAAATTTGCCGTCTTTCACTACAAGAGCCGTTGCTGACAGCCTGTTCCGGTCTGATGTAAAGATTTTTGCATTCTTAATGATCAAGTCTGCTTTCATATCTTGTCTATGCCGCTCCTTTTCATTAATCCATTACTTACCGCTTTTTTTGCGGCGTCGACCCTCCGGTCACAGGGCTTATCTTATTCTGCCAAACGTATCTGGTTACTGTTGCAGGACATAAATACGTTATATCTGTAGCGTTCGTCCTCAATATCAGGCTTAAACAGTTCCCCGTTGTCCTTTATAATGATCTCCGTATCTCCTATAAACCTCAGGACACACTCGCCAAGCACTGTTTTTTTACCGCTTTTTTCCTCTGTTTTCTTAAACAGCGAACGGACGATCTCCAAAGCTTCAACTATCTCTTTTTCTTCTATACCGTGGCTTTTCAGGTTTTCATTTATCCAGCCGCTGATCCGTTCATATTCTTCGGGATTATAATCAAAGGAATTCATCATTACCTTTTCACAGTCGGGATCATCTATCATATATGGAATGCTTTCACCACCCTTTATGATAAAGACAAAGCCGTAAAAGATTGCAACGGCAAAGATCTGGGCTAAGAGCATGCCCCGGCCCATGGCCACAATACCGCCGTCCAGACTGAAGGTTACACAGAACAGGATGGGAAAGAGGGCAGTGCGGAATACGACCATCATACAGGACCAAAACGGCTTTCCCGTGTCCCCGTAATAATCCCCGAGGAAGCCTCCTACCGAAGCCGCGATTATCCCCACGGAGCAAAAGCGTATGCATTTGATGAGTTCCGCTCTCAAGGGAGAGTCTTCGATGCCGTAAAGTATAAGTACCGTATCCGGCAGCAAAAGTAAAAGGACCGATACAGCCTTACCGATAAAAAGACAGACTGTAAGCGCTTCATCAAACAGAGTCTTTACGCCCTCTCCGTTTTTTTCACCTGCATAGGTAGCGATCAGATATTCTGCTGCCTCGGAAGGACCTTTGATCATCTGATATATTTCAAGCATCGCACATAGTACCGTATTGGCAATGAGATAACCGCTTCCCCAGAAAAGCAGGATCGTTTTTGTAAATGCAGCAGACACTATTGACAGGCATAAACCGGAGGTATTGGTTTTTAGTGAATGCTGCGCAAAACTCAAAAGATCCTTTAATGAGAACCATAGGCGAAGCCTGTATGTATTGCTTTTTTTAAGAAAATGGATAGAAACGACCAGAAGATAGAAGATATAACTAAACAGTGTACCAAGTGCAAGACCTCCCATGCCCATTATATTTGACAGGACAATTGAAGCACCGACATTAACTGCAAAGGAGGTAAGATATCCGGCGTAGGAAAGCATATCGTCCCCTTCAGAAGAAACCATTTCATCCAGAAATACCGACAAAGCCATAAACGGAGGCACAAGAACATAAAACTTATAATAGTCTCTTGCAAAAACACCGATCTCCCCTTCAGCGGCATAATATGATAAATAAAGATCCTCTGTGAAGTAGAACAGCACAGTCTGCAAGAGCCCAAGAAAGATCGTTGCAAAAAGACCAAGTGAAAAGAGCCGGTTCGACTTTTCATAATCACTGTCTCCCTTGGCTATGGCACAGAGATTTGAACACCCGGAGGTTATGATAGTGGAAATGAAGGTACTTAAGGAAACAAGCGGGAACAGTATGGAGGTTGCAGCCAGCGCGTCATTACCCAGTACGTGGCCGGAAACCACTCCGTCAACCATTGTCAGTGCAACGGCAAAAACAAAGCCCACTGAGTATTCAAAGGCCCGGGTTCTGTACTCAGTATTGATGAAGCTCCTTTTCAGGAGCGAGCGGAAAGCTTCGGGAAGATGACCCTGCTCCTTAAATTCCTTTCTGAGGGCAATACAGGCGGACAGTAAAACCGTGCCTATAAGTGCAACGGAAACACAGGCGGAAAATGCATTGTTTCCCAGCGCTGTCACCTCAAGTAATAACTCTTCCCTTGTCCATTCCCTGACAATATTTCCGAAAAAAAGAACAGCAGTGGGCGGTGTTGACAAATAAATCACCATTGTATTAACGAGTAACTGGATAAAATTGAAAACCACTATCTCCCTGACACCGAATACATCTTCATCCTTACTAAGCCTTCGGTAGATCACACCGATAAGTGCCATTGATGTTGCCTCTATTATAGCCACAAAGTTATAGTCAAAGCTTTGGTAAATGAGAAAGTCTGTTAAAACACTGCTGAAAAAGGTACTGAAAAAACCTACTGCCGGTCCGCACATAACGGAAGCCACGACCTGGATGGATTTCCCGAGCCAGATTGAATCATCATGTGATAAGAGTATGATGAGATAATCAATACCCATAGACAGTAGTGAAACTACAATGATCTGTAAAATACGGTTAACAACAGGTTTTAATTTCATTTTCATTTCTTTTTACCCTAAAAACATACCTACAAAACTACGCCTGAGATTTAAGCTGACGATCAGGGATAAAGCTGATCCAGAAACTCACCCACGGTGATATGCCCAAGATCCTTTGAACCGATGATCCGTTTCGCAATCTTTCTGACCAGATATGCATAATTTTCCACGGTCTCCTTTTTATAGAATCTTACCGGATAATCCATTAATAAATAGTCACCATCCTCATCGTCGACTATCTCCAGATCCAGAATATTCTGGGCGGTTCTGTTTTTTTCCTCAATATCGATCTGCTCTATGCTGTATTTTGAATTGATCTTAAAATCATAAAAATCACTCTGATACATAATACAGATCGAATCATCCACTACAACTTCCGGAAACTCGATCCTTAAATACGGATATACCGAGAACTCTATCCCTTTATCTATCTGATCCCTGATATCTTCAATGGCATCTTTCATGAGAAGAGCGTCATTTATATGGAGAGCAACAGGAAGATCATTAAACAGTACGCCGACTATATTCATTTCCTCAATATTGGTGCGGGCGTTATATACCCATGAAACCATCACATCCGGGGCTTTGCTGACGGCTGCAAGTGCTAACAGGCCGGCTGCAATAAAAAGACTGTTCTTTCCGAGACCCATATTCTCTTTCAGGTTATCATACTCCCTTTTACTGATATCCAGTGAAACTTCTGTGTACTCTGCCGGATTCCCGGGGAGCTCGTAGTCATAGGGAAGCTGCTTTGTCCAGCTTGTATCCGAGTATTTCGACTCAAAGTATTCCTTTGCCCGGGACATATGGGCGTTTTCCTCCATCCGTTTTGAAAGAACGTAGTAGTAGTGATCTTTTGCAAGCGCCTCTCCGGACAGTGCCTTTGCAATATCGTCAGCTATTATCGTCGCGGAAAAGCCGTCACAGATAATATGATGGAAGTCAAGGAAAAAATATGCCGCAGTGGGGGTGGAAAAAACCCTGCATCTGCAAAGAGGGTGATCCAGTATCTCGAAAGGCTGCGTCAGGTCATCCTTTATCTCAAGGAGCTTCTCATCGGAAATCTCTTCCACACTGATCTCACCCATAAGTTCCGGAGCATAGTGCTGCAGGATTTTCCCGGACTCATCCTCGCGGAGCACGGTCATTAGAACCGGGTGGTTTTCAATCACCCGGGAGAGTGCCCCGGCAAGCTCTTTCGCGCTGATCCCCGAAACCCTGAAAAGGGCGGAGATATTATACATGCAGCTTTGCGGAGACAGCTTTTGATAATCAAATATGTCCTGCTGGTGCCTGCTGAGCCCAAGAGGTATTTCTCTGCACTTTTTTTCAGCCTCATCTATATCGACGGAGCTTAAGTACTCTTTATTATTATAGATTTCCGCAATACCACGGGGTGTTTTTCCTGCGTAAACGTCCTCTACGCCAAGCCTTTCAAGCCCCAGCTCCACAATAAGCTTTAGCGCAAGAAGAGAATTCCCTCCAAGCAGGAAAAAGTCATCATTGATGCCTATCCTGGGGATTGACAGGATCTTCTGCATACAAGCGCACAGTGCTTTTTCAATGTCATTTGCCGGCGCTTTGTAGTCACTTAGATAATCCATTACGGATGGTTTCGGAAGAGCCTTTCTGTCAAGCTTCCCATTGGCGTTTATGGGAAATGCCTTTAGTCTTACGAAAAAGGAAGGGATCATATAATAGGGAATTTGTTCCTTAAGCATTTCCTTAAGAGAATCAATATTGAGATCATTATCGCCAAGATGATATGCCGAGAGAAATGATCCGTTTTCCCCGGAAAAGCCGCGCACCGCTATCTGTTCGATACCCGTTACCTTTCTGATGACCGCTTCGACCTCTGAGGGCTCTACCCGTTTTCCGTTTATGGATACGGTATCCTTGATCCTTCCTATCAGATAGTAGTTTCCATCCTCCTTTAGCTTTGCCAGATCCCCGGTGTGATAGATCCCGTCCACAAATGTCCTGGCATTTTCTTCCGGAAGATTAATGTATCCCCTGGTATACGGCATTTCACAGCAGAATTCACCGGCCTCACCGGGTTTTACCTCTTTCCCGTTCTCGTCCAGAATGTATACCTTCATGCCCGGCAGTTCATGTCCGATAGGTGCTATATCGTATGGCTTGTCAAGAAGCGTTGCCGTAACGGATGCTGCTGTTTCGGAACTGGCATAACCATTCATTATAAGGATCTTTTCCGGATCCCCCCAGATCCCGTTTGCGGGTTCGGAACACATATACAGGGTTTTAAGATACGGTCCGAGATCCCTCATCGAACGATAAAGGGAAGGAGGGAAATATGCGGAGCTTACCCTGTGCTCAATGAAAAACTGCCTTAAGGCATTGGGATCCTTACGTATGTGATCCGGTATCACCATTACAAGTAAGCCGTTTATCAGAAGATAAGTCTCGATCATGATCGCAGGCACAAAATTCATGGGGAAAAACAAGGGAAACACATCATCACTGCGGAAGAACGCACCGTCCCAATGGGAGGTCTTGTAACAAAGTGCAATCTTTCCGTATTCATGCAGTACGCCCTTGGGATTTCCGGTGGTTCCGGAGGTGTATACGGCAAATGCGGCAGCGTGCAGATCAAGAGGCTCATGCCCTTTAAGGGGTTCTGTATTCAGAATGGTATCCCAGGCCTCTATGTCTATGACGAGCCTGCAGCTGCAGTCCTTTCTGATATAGTCAACTCTTTCCTTCGGGTAATCATCCTCAAGTATCGTTGCAGCAGCTCCGGCCTTCCATACTCCGAAAAGACATATGAGAATTGCACACCCTCTCGGGAGGAAAATATTAACCATATCCTCCTTACCGATATTTCTCTCCTTAAGAAAACGGTATACCCTTGCCGAGAGATCATCCAGTTCAAGGACTGTGATATCTGTTTCCTTCGGCCCCTCGCTTAAGACGACTTTTCCGGGATCATTTTCCTTGATTTTATCAAATTCATCGAAAAAATTAAGCGCATCAAAACAATCAGTATTCATACATATTCTCCTTTACAAGATTGGCTATCAGTTTCGGGTCTTTTCTGTCATTTATATCTTGGCTGTTATCCTCCAGTTCCTTTGTCTGTTTTACTGCATATGGGTTGACCTGCACAACGCTGATCCCATTCGCTATCATCCAAATACCAAGCTCTTTAGAGAAATTTCCTCCTACTCGATTCTCTGCGATAATCAGCCCTCTTCAGCTTCACCGGCCCTTCAACATTTCCTTGATTTGTGCCCGTGTTTGTAGTAGTCTTCATTTTGATACCTCCTGCATTTTTGGATTTCTGCCATAGGCAGTTTTGCGATTATCCAAATTTACTCGAGGTATCTTTATTAGTCAACTCCTCTATGCTTTATAGTATACAGGAAGCTGACTTTACGATTGTAACATACTTTGGAGCTGTTCATAAATATTTTTACAGTTTGACGCAGGACAAGCGTTCATATGCAAAGAAGAAAACGAGCCTGCGTTTATCCTTAAGCCTTTGAGCCGCTGCCTTGACAGGAAAAATCGCTGTATATAGAATTATACTAACACACGTGAAGCGGGTGTTTTTGCTAGTTAACCGTGCAAATACTTACTAATGGGGGGACAGATATGAAATCAAAAATAATGATCCTGGGACTCGGAAGTGTGGGAAGATCTCTTTTGAACATTCTTTTGGCTGAAAAGCTTTTTCCCGCGGGAAATATCCTGGCTACGGACTGCAGTGAGGATTCGCTTGAATACTTTATCTCAGCCGGCGGAAAAAAGGAAAACTTCCTAAAGTACGAGATGAACAGTACCAACTATAAAAGAGTATTTGATCACCTTAGTGAGGGTGATTTTCTAGTGTGCCTTGCAGAGAGAAATGACAGTCTGATACTCGCAGGGGAGAGTGTAAGCCGGGGGATCCACTTCTTCTCTGCTTCCGATGACCAGTTTGACGATCAATATGAAAAAAAGCCTGTAATGTACAGAGATCATTTTCTGGCTTATAAGGAGCTTTCAAAGAAGAATAAGGGCAAAGCAACCGGGGTACTGCAGTTCGGTGTGAAGCCCGGACTTGTGAGCGTATTCACACAGACGGCGCTTCGTACAGTTGTGGAGAAGGACGAGGGGGAATTTGTTTCCGGCAAACGGGATTACTTTAGAAAGCTCGTGGCCGAAAAGAAATGGCCTCTTCTTGCAAAGGAGCTTCATGTTAGTTCATTTATCGAATCGGATTTTGATGACGCCGAAGCTGATATACAGGAAGAGGCGGACACTGTTTACTCCACCTGGAATGTGCCTGACTTTGATGAGGAGATGAGGGATCGCGCCATTATCAAAGTCGGAACGGAAACGCCTCTTTCCGAGGTATTGGAAAGGGTCGGATTATCAACAGACCATGTTTTTTATTATAACCATATGGACGGAACGCTGGTACTTGATGTTCAGGGTAAGGATATACGGACATCAGCCTGGTCGCTTGGCAAAAGCTTTGAGGGGTGCGTTGATGCCCATGAAGAAGTTTTTTCCATACATGATTATTATACTTCCAGGAATGAGGACGGAGAGATCGCTTATGCGCCGACGGTGATCTTTGTGTACCGTCCCTGTGATCTTGCCTTAAGGTCGGTGTCTCACGGGACAAACACTAAAAAGCAGCTTATCACAAAAGACAGAATGCTCTCAGGCGGCGAGGCTGTAGGAATATGCGTGGAGGGCAGAGATTTCAGCCCGGTCCATGTCGGGACGGCTCTTTCCTATGATGAGAAGATCGAAGATTCGCCTTCGATCCTTCTTGTATCGGCTTCACTTTATGCTGCGATACGCTATGCCATAAACCATCCGTATGAAGGGATCCTGTTCCCTGAATATACGGATTCGGAGGAGATCATTTCCTGTGTATCAAAATTTATGCCGGTAACCGTCACACGGCTGTGATTGAGAAAAAATGAGAAAAAAAATTTTTAAAATACCCTAAAGTATTTTGGGAATTGTCCGATATAGGTATTACAAGGATGGTTTTCCCGTATTTCGGGAATTAAATCTCACGGAGGAGATACCTATGAAGATCAATGCGAGCAGTGTCGCTATGGATTCAGACCATAGCTACAATTCATCGGGATTGTCTTTGCATATCGTTCGTGATATGAGCCGGGACGAAGCAGCGCGGCTTGATATCTCCAGTGAAGGCAGGTCCTATCTATCCATGCTTTCCGATCAGGAAAGAAATGGCAGAGATTCCGTGAGAAATAAAAACAGCAAATTGGCAATGGGGCTTTTGGATGGCAGTAAAAGAGCCGGAAGGGCTTATCAGGTTGCCTGTCCTTCGGAGGAAGAGTCACCCGAGATCAGAGCCCTAAAGCAGATCCTTGAAATGATGAAGCGCTGGGCGAAGGGAGATTATTCCTATAAAGCCATAGATTTTATGCAGTATGAGAGCCACCGCCATTCATCGGACTTTTCCCTTGGAGTGTCTGACGGGAGCAGGGTCGGCTTATTCAGATCACAGAATGAGGGAGCCTTCTCACATTTTATCGGTGCCGGGGCAGTGGACTTAAGAAGCCCTGCGGTAGTTTCCCAGGGAACAGGGAGACTTATGACCAGGGTCACAGCCTCCTATGATGTTATAAACGAGAGTGAATCTGTAAGCTTTAAGACCGTGGGAATGGCACACACAGCTGACGGAAGGGACATAAACTTTAACGTGGAATTCGGGATGAGCAGAAGCTTTTCTGCAGCCTTCCAGTCCCTTACAAAGGAGGATTATTCAGTTGCCCTCTGTGATCCGCTGGTGATAAACGTGGATTCTGATATAACCGATATAAGCGACAAGAAGTTTTTCTTTGACCTTGACAGTGACGGTAAGGAGGAGGAGATATCGGGACCCGGCAGGGGCTCGGGCTTCCTCTCACTTGATAAGAATGATGACGGAAAGATAAATGACGGATCGGAGCTTTTCGGAACGAAGTCGGGAGACGGCTTCAGGGACCTTTCTGATTATGACTCCGACCATAACGGATGGATAGATGAAGGTGACGCTGTATTTGGCAGATTGAAGATCTGGTATAAGGACGGGGAGGAGCCGGAAAGGCTCATATCCCTTAAGGAAGCAGGAATCGGCGCCATCTACCTTGGAAGCGCAGATACGGAATTTTCAGATAAAAATGCTGTTACCGGTGCCCTGAACGGAGTAATAAGAAAGACGGGAATCTTCTTAAAAGAAAACGGGAATGTGGGCACACTCCAGCACGTAGACCTGGCACTTTGACAAACCTCCATAAGCCGGGTCAGTAAACAAACGCGGATCATCCGCTTTCTGAAAGGGGCGCCTTACGGCGTCCTTTTCAATTTAATCTTTGTTTTTTTCTCTAAGAGAGCTATAATAGTTAAAATATAGCGCATCTAATTAAGTATATGGTTTCAAATCGGGAGGGAAATGTTTATGGTTAATGGACTGGTTTCTACCAATGACAATTGTGTAGGCTGTAATAAGTGCATAAGTGTCTGCAGCGCTATGGGCGCCTGTGTTTCCACAGAGCCCGACGGAGCCGGGAATACCAGGATAGAGGTAGACGGGAACAGATGCGTATCCTGTGGTGCCTGCTTTGATGCCTGTGAGCATGGTGCCCGCGAGTATACGGATGATACCGAAAGGTTCTTTGAGGATCTGAAGGCGGGACAGAAAATATCCGTACTTATCGCGCCTGCATTCAAGGCAAATTACCCGAGAGAATACGAAACCATACTCGGAGGCCTTAAGAAGCTGGGTGTAAACCGTTTCATAAGTGTTTCCTTCGGTGCCGATATCACCACCTGGGGTTATATCAATTATATCCAAAAGCATAATTTCCTCGGCGGAATATCCCAGCCCTGTCCTGCAGTGGTCGGATATATTGAGAGATACCTTCCGGAGCTTCTGCCGAAGCTTTTCCCGGTGCAGAGTCCCATGATGTGTGCTGCGATATATGCCAGAAAGGAACTGAAGATCACCGACAAGCTGGCATTTATAAGCCCCTGCATCGCAAAGAAGATGGAGATAGATGATCCGAATAACAAGGGCTACGTTAATTACAATGTGACCTTTGACCACCTTATGAAGTATGCGCATGAGCATAATGTAAAGGGCTCACCCGTTACTGATGAAATAGAATACGGTCTGGGTTCGGTTTATCCCATGCCAGGCGGACTTAAGGAGAATGTGTTCTGGCTTCTCGGAAGCAGCGTATTCATAAGGCAGATGGAGGGTGAGAAGAGAATGTACCACTTCCTCCGGACCAATAAGGACAGGATAAAAGGCGGAAAGACCCCGTTCCTCTTCATAGACGCGCTGAACTGTGAAAACGGCTGTATCTGCGGAACCGGAACTGATCCCGTACTTTCCGAAACCGATGACGCTCTTTATAACCTCTTAAAGATACAGGAAAGCGTAAAGGACAATACAAAGAAGAGCCCCTGGTCAAAGCCCCTTACTCCGGAAAAGAGACTTGCAATGCTTAATAAGCAGTTCGCAAACCTGAATCTGGATGACTATCTGAGGAAATATACCGACCGTTCGGCACAGTGTCCTATAAAGATACCTTCAGAGGCGGAATTTGACAGGATCTTCAACAGTATGGAGAAGCCGGATGATGCTTCGAGAAAAATTAACTGCTCCTGCTGCGGATACGATACCTGCCGGGATATGGTCACCGCCATATATAACGGCTTTAACCATAAGGAAAACTGCGTCCACTATCTGAAGAGCATAGTGGAGAAGGATAAGGAAGAGGCTGAAAGCCAGGTTGCGCATGAGAAGGAAATGCTGGCAAATCAGAGAGCAAGCATAATGCAGACCGTAAATAACGTGAATGCCGAGTTCCTTACCTTAAAGGAGTCCATAGAAGGACTTGCCGAGGGCAATAACAGCAATGCAACGGAAAGCACGGAGCTTTCACATGAGATCGGCGAAGTGGAGACCTTCTGCAACGGACTGGGTGATTCCGTCAGCAACATAAAGGAAGCTCTTGCCGAGCTTATCTCCAATAATGAGCAGGTGGTAAACATTGCTGACCAGACGAACCTCCTCGCGCTCAATGCTTCCATAGAGGCAGCGAGAGCCGGGGAAGCCGGCAGAGGCTTTGCGGTAGTTGCAGGTGAGATCAATAACCTTGCAGGGAACTCAAAGGAAACAGCCAATAAGAGTAACGAGGCAAATAATAATATATGGACTGCGGTTGACGGGATCTCCGAGGAGACCGGGCATCTTCTGGATGTTGTTGGCGATGTAAATTCAAGGATACAGAATCTTGCGGCTTCTACAGAGGAGATTTCAGCCTCGACCAGTGTCCTCAGGGCTACAATGGATTCGATAAAGGCTGAGCTGGAAGATCTTGTAAGGTCCGGAGAGGAAGCCTGATATAGATACTCCCGTTCGCGAACTAATAGACAGAAGGAGCCTAAGTACCGAAGGCTACGCTGCCCTTATCCGGGAGAGAAGTCCTGAAACTGCTTTGATCTTAAGAGCGGAGGCTGACAGGCTGAAGGAACGGATATACGGAAGGGATGTCTATGTCCGCGGACTTATAGAGCTAAGTAATATCTGTAAGAATGACTGCCTGTACTGCGGGATCAGACGGAGCAATGCTTCCGTTGAGCGGTACAGGCTTTCAACTGAGGAAATACTATTATGCTGTGATACCGGCTACGAGCTGGGCTTCAGGACCTTTGTACTTCAGGGCGGAGAGGACGGCTTCTTTGATGATGATGTGCTGTGCGGACTGATAGGCAGGATAAAGGAAAAGCATCCGGACTGCGCAGTGACTCTCTCAATGGGTGAGCGGAGCAGAGAAAGCTATGAAAAGCTTTTTAAGGCGGGGGCTGACAGATACCTTCTCCGTCACGAGAGTGCCGACCCTGAGCATTACAGAAAGCTCCATCCCCCGGAAATGTCATACGAAAACCGTATGGAATGCCTGAAGACACTCAAGGCTATAGGATATCAGACAGGGTGCGGCTTTATGGTGGGTTCCCCCTTTCAGACAGAAAAGGAGCTTTCGGAGGATCTGAAGTTCATTGAGCGCTTTAAGCCCGATATGTGCGGCATAGGTCCCTTTATCCCACATAAGGCAACACCCTTTGCAGGAGAAAAGCCGGGTTCGGTTGAGCTTACACTGTTTCTCATTTCGATCTTAAGGATCATCCACCCCGAAATGCTGATACCCGCTACCACTGCACTCGGCACCTTGAGTCCCGCCGGAAGGGAAGAGGGGATAAGAGCAGGAGCCAATGTGGTGATGCCGAATCTTTCCCCCAAAGCTGTCAGGAAAAAGTATGAACTCTACGACAACAAGATATGCACCGGGGAGGAATCGGCAGAGTGCAGAGAGTGTCTTGAAAGACGTATGGAAAGCATAGGACACCGTATAGTTACAGACAGAGGAGATATAAAAAGCGGTAAGTAATGGATTAATGAAAGGAGCGGCATAGACAGGAAATGGCAGTATATGATCCTGCATCATTAAAGGCAGAAGAATTCATAAACCACGAAGAAATACTGGAAACACTTGAGTATGCGGAAAAGAATAAGGATAATAAGCCGCTTATCCTCGAGATACTGGAAAAGGCCAGGCCGGTAAAAAACGACAGAGGCTGTACCTGCAGGGGTCTTTCCCACAGAGAGGCATCCCTTCTCTTAGCCGCTGCCGATCCGGAGATCAGGCAGAAAATTTACAGTATAGCCGAGGAGATCAAGCAGGCATTTTACGGGAACCGCATAGTTATGTTTGCACCGCTTTATCTTTCGAATTACTGCGTGAACGGTTGCCTGTACTGTCCCTATCACCTTAAGAATAAGCATATCGCAAGGAAAAAGCTTGATCAGGAGGAGATAAGACAGGAGGTCATAGCACTTCAGAATATGGGTCATAAGCGGCTCGCCATTGAAGCCGGGGAGGACCCTGTAAATAATCCCATAGAATATATCCTTGATTCCATAAAGACCATATACAGCGTTCATCATAAGAACGGGGATATAAGACGTGTGAACGTAAATATTGCCGCAACCACTGTTGAGAACTACAGGAAGCTGAAGGAAGCCGGGATAGGCACTTATATACTCTTTCAGGAAACTTATAATAAGGAGAGGTACTTAGAGCTCCATCCCACAGGTCCGAAGCATGACTATGACTACCATACGGAGGCTATGGACAGGGCTATGGAGGGCGGCATAGATGATGTGGGCCTCGGTGTGCTCTTCGGCCTTGAGCTTTATAAATACGAATTTGCGGGACTCATTATGCACGCAGAGCATCTGGAGGCTGTCCATGGTGTGGGACCCCATACCATCAGTGTTCCGAGGGTAAAGAAGGCGGATGACATAGACCCAGATACCTTTGATAACGGGATAAGCGATGAGACCTTTGCCCATATCACAGCCTGTATAAGACTGGCGGTTCCATATACCGGAATGATCATATCCACAAGGGAAAACCAGGCGGTGCGGGAGAGACTACTCCGCCTCGGCATATCCCAGATAAGCGGAGGATCAAGAACCAGCGTCGGAGGATATACGGAAGAGGAAAGACCCCATGACACGGAGCAGTTTGATGTTTCGGACCAGAGGTCCCTTGACGAGGTGGTATCCTGGCTTATGGACAATGACCATATCCCCTCCTTCTGCACAGCCTGCTACAGGGAGGGAAGGACCGGGGACAGGTTTATGGCTCTCTGTAAGAACGGACAGATCCTAAACTGCTGTCATCCGAATGCACTGATGACCCTTGCGGAGTATCTTGAGGATTATGCATCTTTTGATACAAAGAAAAAGGGCTATGAGATGATAGAGCGGGAATTAAAGAAGATTCCGAATGAAAAGACCAGAGCCATAGCAAAAAGCCATATCGAGGATATCAGAACCTCAAATAAAAGAGACTTCAGATTCTGAACAGATCCTTAGAACAGCCGGAGGAGAGACTTGAGCCTTAATGACACACCTGTATCCGAAAGGGTACATATAGCGTTTTTCGGTATAAGGAATGCCGGGAAGTCGAGCCTTGTAAATGCCGTAACCTCCCAGGAGATGAGCCTTGTGTCCGATGTGAAGGGCACTACCACGGATCCGGTAAGGAAGGCTATGGAGCTTCTGCCGATAGGACCGGTACTTATCATTGATACTCCGGGCATAGATGACAGCGGAGAGCTCGGGTCAAAGAGAGTCAAAAGGGCAGAAGAAATACTTAAGGAAACTGATATCGCAGTCCTGGTAAGTGAATACGGCAGTGAGCCGGAAAAGTACGAGACCGATCTTATAAAGCTTTTTGAAGACAGGGGTATTCCCTATGTGAAGGCACTTACGAAGGCGGATCTTTCAGGAGAGGAATACGGGGATGCTCCCCGGGCTGAAAACGAGATAGCTTTAAGCTCCAAAACCGGTTTTCATATTAAGGAATTTAAGGAGCTCCTGGGATCTTACGCAGAAAAGAATAAGGGAAAAGAGAAAAAACTGGTGGGAGATCTCCTAAACCCGGGAGATACGGTGGTGCTGGTGATACCTATAGATGAGTCGGCTCCGAAGGGGCGTCTTATACTTCCCCAGCAGCAGACCATAAGGGATATCCTTGAGAGCGGTTTGAGCGCAGTGGTCTGCCGTGACAGTGAGCTTCAGGATACCCTGTCCGGTATAAAGAAAAAGCCCGGACTTGTGATCACCGATTCCCAGGCCTATGGCAGGGTTTCAAAGATAGTGCCGGAGGATATTCTCCTCACGAGCTTTTCTATGCTTTTTGCGAGATATAAGGGAGATCTCTTTGAATTAAAGAAGGGGGCGGACAGGCTGAAAACCCTGAAGGACGGCGACAGGGTGCTTATTTCCGAGGGCTGTACCCACCACCGGCAGTGTAACGACATAGGAAGCGTAAAGATTCCCGGGTGGATAAGGGAATACTGCAAAGCGGAGCCGGAGTTTTCCTTTACTTCGGGAAGAGACTTTCCGGAGGAACTGAAGGATTATTCACTTATAGTCCACTGCGGAGGCTGTATGCTTAATGAAGCAGAGATGCGCTTCAGGATAAATAAAGCCCGGGAGGCAGGTGTCCCTATAGTGAATTACGGCATGGCCATCGCAGCCATGAACGGGATACTTGAAAGATGTATGGAAGTATTCAAGAAAAACCTTCACTGTGCCCCGGGTCAATAACTGTTTTTTGAGCAATCAGCACGTCCCGCTTAGCGAATCCGAGTCTTATAAATTTTGCGAGTGCGAAGGCCGGGATTGCGTTCGATTGATGACTGTTATTCAGAATGAAAATACGCAAGACCGGAACAGCGCCGAGCAAAATTTTGTCATAAGACGAAGGATGAGTTTAGCGGGATCGTAGCGCGAAAAAAATAGTTGTTGACCCGGGACACGGGCAAAGACGTGTGGGAAGATCCTTCGTCGCTATCGCTCCTCAGGATGACAGATAGACCGCTCTTCAGGATGACATAGACTATGAACAGATTCATCGGCGACAGAGCCTTCTACAAAAGGGTTCTTTCAATAGCGATACCAATAATTATCCAGAACGGTATAACGAATTTTGTAAGCCTTCTGGATAATATTATGGTGGGCAGGATCGGGACGGAGCAGATGTCCGGGGTTGCCATCATAAACCAGCTCATCTTCGTTTTTTATCTCGGGATCTTCGGAGCCATATCCGGAGCGGGGATTTTTACCGCGCAGTATGTCGGACAGAAGAATACCGAGGGAGTCCGCCATACACTTCGTTTTAAGCTGCTGGAGGCAGCGGTCATATCGGCAGTGGGAGCCCTTATCCTGATTATCTTTAAGGATCAGCTGATCTCCCTGTATCTACATGAGCAGGGGGAAAACATAGATGCGGCTTCTACCTTGAGGTACGGGGGTCAGTATCTGAGTGTGATGCTTATCGGACTCCTGCCATTTGCGGTGACGCAGTGTTATGCGGGCACCTTACGTGAAAGCGGAGAGACCCTGGTACCAATGAGCGCCGGGGTTATTGCAGTTTGCGTAAATCTCTTTCTGAATTATGTACTGATCTTCGGTAATTTCGGGGCACCGGTTCTGGGGGTCCGGGGCGCTGCCATAGCAACCGTCACCTCCCGCGTGGTCGAGCTTCTTATCGTTGTACTCTGGACCCATTTGAACGGTGACAAAAATCCCTTTGCGGTGGGACTATTCAGAGGATTTTCCATCCCCGCAGCACTCTCTTTCAAGATAGTTGTTAAGGGGACACCATTATTCTTAAATGAACTCCTCTGGGCAATGGGAATGGCAGCCCTTACCCAGTGCTATTCTGTCCGTGGCTTAGGCGTGGTGGCAGCCTTCAATATCTCAAGCACCATTGTCAATCTGTTCAAGGTATTTGTAATTTCAATGGGCAATGTGGTTGCGATCATGATAGGACAGATCCTGGGGTCAGGTGATATGTCGCACGTTGTGGAAACAGATAACCGCCTGATCGCTTTTTCCGTAACGGTTTCAACCGTACTCGGAGTAATACAGTTTTTAATGGCACCGTTTTTTCCGGAATTTTACAATACCGGATGGGAAATAAAAAAGCTTGCCGCAGAGTTTATACAGATTGCAGCGTTTTACCTTCCGGTGGAAGCCTTCTTAAACTCTGCGTACTTCACCATAAGGTCAGGCGGACGGACGGTCATCACCTTTCTCTTCGACTCGGTATTTCTGTGGTTTGTATCCTGGCCCGCTGCCTTTATTCTTTCCCGATACACCTCCTTTAGTATCGAGATCATCTATATTGCAGTGCTTTCCCTTGATTCCCTGAAGGCCCTGATCGGCTTCATTATGCTGAAAAGGAAGGTGTGGATACGGGATCTTGTCGGAGAATAAAAAAAATCAAATAATTAGATTAAATTTATCCCTGTGCAAAATCAAAATGAGTGCTATAATAACATTCATCAAATTAATTGACTATTATTATGAGGGTCGGATCCGTCATAACAGTCAATGACCGGAGGTAAAAATGTTAAACAGGGAAAAATACAAGATTCAGTACTTTATGCCGAAGAAACCTACCTATGAGTGGGCAAAGAAGGATCATATCACAAAGGCTCCGATCTGGTGCAGCGTGGATCTCCGCGACGGGAACCAGGCGCTTATAGAGCCCATGAGCCTTGAAGAAAAGCTGGAATTCTTTGAAATGCTGGTACGGATCGGCTTTAAGGAGATAGAGATAGGCTTCCCCGCAGCATCGGAAACCGAGTATAAATTTGCCAGAACCCTTATCGAGAGAAAGATGGTGCCGGATGATGTGACACTGCAGGTTCTTACACAGGCAAGAGATCATATCATCAGGAAGACCTTTGAAGCGGTGAAGGGAGCTCCGAAGGCCATAATCCACCTCTACAATTCCACCTCTGTGGCACAGAGGGAGCAGGTCTTCAAGAAGAGCAAGGAGGAGATAAAGCAGATCGCAATAGACGGGGCTAAGCTCTTAAAACGTCTTGCGGATGAGACTGACGGTGATTTTTCCTTTGAGTATTCTCCGGAGAGCTTTCCGGGAACGGAGGTTGAGTATGCGGTTGATGTCTGCAACGCGGTGCTTGATGTCTGGAAGCCGAAGAAGAATAACAAGGTGATAATCAATATCCCGACCACTGTGGAGAATGCCATGCCCCATGTATTTGCCACACAGATCGAGTGTATCAGTAACAGCCTGAAATACCGCGACGCCGTGGTTCTTTCACTTCATCCCCATAATGACAGGGGCTGCGGTATCTCGGACGCGGAGCTCGGACTTCTCGCAGGTGCGGACAGGATAGAGGGAACTCTTTTCGGAAACGGGGAGCGGACCGGAAATGTGGACATAGTGACCCTTGCCATGAATATGTATACACATGGCGTGGACAGTAAGCTTGATTTTTCGAATATCACCTCCATCGGGGAGACCTACGAAAGGCTCACGAGAATGAGGATACATGAGAGGCAGCCCTACGGCGGTGCCCTGGTATTTACGGCCTTTTCGGGCTCCCATCAGGATGCCATAGCAAAGGGCTTCACCTGGAGAAAGCACCATATGGACAGACCCTGGAGCGTGCCCTATCTTCCCGTTGATCCGAAGGATTTGGGAAGAGAGTATGACGGGGATGTGATAAGGATAAATTCCCAGTCGGGAAAGGGCGGCGTAAGCTTTATCTTAAAGACAAATTACGGTATGCAGGTTCCGAAGGAGATGCAGGAGGACGTGGGCTATACCGTAAAGGGAATCTCGGACCACGAGCATGCGGAGCTTTCGCCCGAGCGTGTTTACCATATTTTCGAGGATAAGTATATAAATAATGACGGCGTCTTCTCCATACCCGAGTGCCATTTTGAACAGCAGCGTGACGGCATCCTTACAAAGACCACAATAAGGCAGAACGGACAGGATGTGGTCGTGGTGGCAAACGGAAACGGACGCTTAGACTCGGTCAGCAATGCAATAAAGTCATACTTTGACATCTCATACGAGCTTTCAACATATGAAGAGCATGCACTCAGCCGCGGTTCCTCAAGTAAGGCCTGCACCTATGTGGGCATAACCTGTAACGGAAGGAAGTACTGGGGAGTGGGTATCGATGAGGATATCATAAAATCCTCCATTAATGCCCTCTGTGTGGCCGTAAACCAGCTCGACCTCTTAAAAGGCGGAGACCGGGACAGGGACAGACGTATTACCGAAATAATGAATTACATACAGGAGAATTATCTTTCTGTAACACTTGACGATCTTTCAAAGGAATTTTACCTTTCAAAGCCCTATCTCTCCAAATACATAAAGGAGCAGTCGGGAGCGACCTTCAGTGAGAATCTGCAGAAAATAAGGCTGAAGAAGGCCTGTACACTTCTGAAAAACGGAAATATGAAGGTGGAGAGGGTTGCAGAAAACGTGGGATACCCAAGCGTGGAGCATTTTAACCGTCAGTTCAAGAAGCGCTACGGCATGACCCCGGTGCAGTTCCGTAACGGACGAAAGTAATGCTATCCAAAACGCCCTGAAAAGATTATAATGATTAAAGCGCCAAAAGTAATTGTCACCACACAAGCTTGCTTGTGGTGGGGACAAGAACTTTGGGCGCACCCCTACACGAG
>CADCQV010000099.1 GCA_902803625.1 uncultured Lachnospiraceae bacterium | reverse complement strand
ATAGCATAGGCTGTGATATGATAAGCCCTCACATTTACACCGGAAAGCCTGGTAGCTTCCTTATTGCTCCCTATAGCGATCGTGTAACGTCCGACCCTCGTATGGTTAAGGACAAAGCTCATCAAGATAACGATCACTGCCAGTACTATTACACCTACGGGGTAATTCATAGCCTTTCTGCCCGCCCCCATAGTAAGCTTGAATATATTGTGGAACCATCCGCCCTCTGCCTTTGCTCCGGGCCAGGGAATGGCGAAGCTGTTGGCACATATGGAACCCAGTCCTCTTGTCATCATACAGGTACAAAGTGTTCCCAGAAATGGCGGCAGATCCATAACAGCGATCAAAATCCCGTTCAGAATGCCGACAAGAAGTCCGAAAAGAACCGCAACAACCAGGCCGACCCACGTGGGATAGCCCCTCTGCACAACCAGGTATCCACCTGTGAGTCCATAGCATATCATTCCCGTCCCGATGGAAAGATCGACTCCCCCGGTGATCAGCGGAAACGTTACACCAATGGCCAGAAGCAGTATGTAATATGTGGAATCCAGCATCATTACCAATGTGGAATATTTGCGGAAGTCCTTACTAATAAAGGAGAAAACCACATAGAGGACCACTACTATGATCAACACTATGAACTTCTGATCCGCTAATAAACCTATTGATTTTTTCTTCTTCATCTCAAAGCCTCCAGTCAAGCTTCCATCTGGCGTGTAGCCTTATCCATTATAAGTTCCTGCGTTGCCTCTTCAATATTGATCTCGCCGGTCTTCCTGCCTTCACACATAACTATTATCCTGTCACTCATTCTGAGGATCTCAGTCATTTCCGAGGATATCATAATAATGGATTTTCCTTCGGCAGCCAGCCTGTTCATAAGCTTATAGATCTCGTTCTTCGCTCCTACGTCTATACCCCTCGTAGGTTCATCAAAGATCAGAATATCGCTGTTTCTTACAAGCCACTTTGCGATAACAACCTTCTGCTGGTTTCCTCCGGAGAGATTAACTACCAGCTGGTCAGTACTGGGTGTCTTTGTGTCCAGCTCCTTTATATACTTTTCGGAGACCTGTTTTTCCTTGCCCTTATTTATGAAGAGCCCGCTCATATAGTCCGAAAGAGCAGCCATGGTGGAATTCTCCGTAATTGATTTCCCGACCACTATCCCGAATCTCCTCCGGTCCTCGGAAAGATATCCGATACCGTGGTTAACCGCATCCTGGGGTGAATTTATCTCAACCTTCTCACCGTTCACATATATGTCACCGCTCTGCTTCGGATCGGCACCGAAAATAGCCCTTGCAGTCTCGGTACGTCCCGCACCCATAAGCCCGGAGAATCCCAGTATCTCGCCCTTTCGAAGCTCAAAGGACACATCCTGAACCATCTTGCCGGCATTCAGATGCTCTACCTTCAGAACAACCGGAGCATCTGCGGGAACCAGACTCTTCTCCTTCGGCTTCTCATATATCACACGTCCCACCATCATATTGATGATGTCTTCCTTGGTACATTCCTCTGTAATAAGTGTTCCCACATATCCGCCGTCTCTCATAACGGTAACCCGATCCGTTATGACCTTTATTTCATCCATTCTGTGGGAGATGTAGATGATACCCAGATCCTGCGAACGAAGATCCCTTATTATGGTAAAGAGATCCTCGATCTCCTTTTCCGTAAGTGCGGCCGAAGGCTCATCAAATATGATCAGCTCGGCATTATGGGAAATCGCCTTGGCTATCTCACACATCTGCTGCTTTCCGACGGTAAGCTCACTCATCTTTTCGGTAGGGTCGATGTCAATATGGAGCCTGTCAAAAAGAGCCTTCGAATCCTCGATCATCTTTTTGTCGTCTATACGGAAACCCTTACGCGGCTCACGTCCGATAAAGATATTCTGCGCCACCGTCAGGTCTCCCACCATATTTAGCTCCTGATGCACGATAACAACACCGTTATCCTGAGCCTCTCTGGTATTGCGGAATTCCACTTCCTTTCCCCTGTATATGATGGTTCCCTCATCCTTCTTGTAGATGCCGGTCAGAACCTTCATCAGTGTGGATTTTCCTGCTCCGTTCTCTCCCATAAGAGCATGTACCTCACCCCGTTTCACCTCGAGATTGACATGATCTAAGGCATGTACACCGGGGAAGGATTTGTCTATCTCTTTCATCTGTAAGATTATTTCGCCCATACTCTGTCTTTCGCGCTCCCTTCGCTAAGTAACGGCACCGGACCGTCAGTTCTTCCTCCGTCTAGCCATTACATCCGCATATACGGCAACAATAACAATGATACCCGTTATGATCAGCTGAATATCCTTTGTAAGCTTCAGAGCCAGTATCCCCTCCTGAAGGAGAGATATTATCAGCACGCCTATGACGGTTCCGCTGATAGAGGCCAGTCCACCGGCCATACTGGTGCCTCCCATTACACATCCCGCAATGGCTTCATTATTGTATGTATCACCGTATCCCGGCTGAACCGTGGTGTATGTTCCTACAAAGAAGATAGTTGCTATTCCCACAAGGATGCCGCACATCAAATATGCACACATCTCCCATTTTTTCGTATCCACACCCGAAAGCCTTACTGCTTCTTTATTACTGCCGAGGCAGATAATATACCGGCCGAACTTCGTATTATTCAGAATAATGGCACAGATCACGGCAGCTCCGAGAAAACATAAGAGACCGGTAGGGATTCCTCCTGCTTTGACTAGATTCCTGAACCATCCGTTGGCGTCAGTAGATCTCGGCCAGCTGACAGACTGTGTCTTCGTAAATACAGAGGCTATTCCCTTTGCCATATTCATTGATGCCATTGAAACGATAAAGGGAGGAACCGTCCAGTATGCCACCAGATATCCGTTCCAAAGCCCGAAAAGAGTTCCTATAAGGATACTGATAAGAAGACAGAGCGGAAGCGGCATATTGTATGTCATCAGGCAGTAACCCGAAATAAGACCGCAGCAGAACATTACCGGCCCTATGGAGAAGTCTATGCCTCCCGTAGCTATGACGAAGGTAACCCCGAGGGAAAGAAATCCCAGGAAATATGCATAGTTCAGAGCCCCCATTATGTGACTCATCCCTGCAAATCCCGAGCCCGTGATGGCCGGAACCAGTATCGAGAAAAAGATATACATAAGGATCAGAACCCCGCAGAGAACCACCCTGTTAAATCCCACCTTTTTGACCAGCGGATTCTGTTTAATCTTGTCCATCATCTTCCTCCATAATTCAAGTCTCGCCCCTGCCTTCCCGGGTCACATCCGGATTTCCCGGCAAGGCCGCCTGTCCCTGCCGTCCGTCTTCATCCGTATTCCGGCGGCTCCGGTTCGACACTTTTTCCCAAGTATCGCGCGAAACGTTTCGCTCTTTGGCAATTATCCTATAAATACTTCTTTATGTCAATACATTTTAGTCAATATATCAGATTTTTTTTACCGATCCACCCATATGCATACGGGAACTTAAGACAATGTTGATATGTCCGTCATGCACGAGATTTCCGTTGTTTTCCTTCTTTTCATTTATCCTCTGCATAAGGATCTCAACGCCCTTCTGCCCGAAACGTTCCATTGGCTGTTCCATAACCGTAAGCTGGGTTTTCAAAACATTCGAGAGCATCAGATTATCAAATCCCACAACGGAGATGTCATCCGGATAGCTCACCTTTGCCTCGTTCAAAGCCATCACAACTCCCAGATTTATACCGTAATTTGTGGATAGAACGGCTGTAGGACGATCCTTCAGCTTCAATATCCTGTTCATGGCATTGTAGCCATGCTCCATGCTGTGGGTTCCGTCCAGTACATACTCACTCCGGATCTCCAGCCCCGCCTCTTCCATGGCGCTCTTAAAGCCCTCATAGCGTTCACGCCCGGTATACTCCTGCTTCGCACAGATCACGGCTATCTTTTTGTGCCCGTTCCCGATGAGATAATTCACTGCACCGGCCGCAGCTTCCCTGTTATTCAAGGTTATACTGTCGAGAGATCTGTCCCTGTACTGTCTGTCCAGGAGTACGATCGGAATATCTGCCGCAAAAGCCGGATTCAGAACGGAAGAGCTTCCGGCAACAGGGAGTGATATTATCCCGTCAACCTTCTTATTTACAAGAAAACGGATATTCTTTTCCTCCCTGCTCTGGTCATTGGAGGAATCCACGATCAGCATTCCGTAGCCAAGCCTGGATAGTTGGACTCCTATCTCATGGAGAATGATGCCGTTAAATACATCTGTAACGTCAAAAACACTTACCCCGACGGTTCTCGTGCTGTTGGTCACGAGCCCGCGGGCTATCTCATTCACCTGATAGTGGAGCTTCTCCACAGCAGCTTCGATCTTCTCCTTATTTTTCGGGAGAACGTTGCCGCCGTTTAAATACTTTGAGATCGTAGCAAGCGACAGCCCCGTTTCATCCCTTATGTCTTTTATGGTTGATGGCATTTCTTTTTCCAATCTGTCTCAAGCCGTGTTGATCAACTCACAATAAATCCGTCCTCGTCCCAGAGGTCGTGCCAGTCATTTGCTCCGGGCCACAGGAAAACCTGTCCCTTTACAAGACGGTTATTCTTTTCCATGGTTCCGATGATCCTCATCTCGTCATCAGAAAGGGGATCCTCTGTCACGCACTTAAGGTTTGCCACATAATTATGGATGGAGAAGGGTATTGCCATTTCTCCTCTCTGCTGTGCCCACTTCAGGCAGATAAGCGCGGGATGCACTCCGTGGTTCTTTGCGATCTCCACGATTTCCGGTTCTGCCATATCGTTTATATCAGTCTCCACTATATCCCTTTCCGGACGTCTGGGACTTCCGAGAGGCATATAGCCCACCGGCTGGATCTTATGATCCACAAGGTACTGCATCAGCTCATTCTGCTGGAAGCAGGGATGTATCTCCAGCTCACAGGCAGCCGGAAGCTCCTCAAGCTTCGGCAGAACCGCATCCAGCTTCGGGATCGTAAGGTTTGAAATACCTATATTTCTGACAAGTCCTTCCTTCTTCAGATCGGCTATCTGTCCGTAGGTATCACAGAATTCCTCTACCGAGAAGGGCTTTGAATCCGGGTTCCTCGAATCCACATCGCAGTGAGGTGCGTGATAATTGGGGAAGGGCCAGTGTATATAATACATATCAACATAGTCAAGCTTAAGATCGGAAAGGCTCTTTTCCAGTGCTTCCCTGACCTTTCTATGCATATCGTTCCAGACCTTGGTCATGATGAAGAGCTCTTCTCTCTTTACGACCTTTTCGTCCAGTAGCTTTTTCAGCACATTTCCTATAAGGTCCTCATTCCCGTAGCAGGCTGCACAGTCCACATTTCTGTAGCCCGCACGTATAGCCCCGTCAACGGCTCCGGCGACATCCTCGGCACTGACCCTGTCTGAGCCGAAGGTACCTAAGCCTATACAGGGAACCTCTTCTCCTGTGTAAAATTTAACCTTGGGAACCAGTTCCGGATTTACAAATTCTGACATTCTGTCTCCTCCTTCTTTCACTATTCCTGTTTTCTTATTTTGCTTACACGTCCGAGCCGTCATATTTCCGGCTCTGTTCTTAAGCATTTCTGCCGGCTTTCTCAGGCCTCACTGTCAATAAGTATCTTTCCCTTTACCGCTCCCGGAGTCTTGAAGAGCTCGAAGGCGTCAGCGATCTTACTTAAGGGGATCTTCTTAAAGATAAGTCCCTCGTCGTAGTTTAATTTTCCGTTTCCGTAGTACTCTCCGGTGAGTGACCACTCATGTCCCGGGAAGGGTGCAGAATAGCTCATCCAGGAGCCTGTCAGTATGAATTCCTTCCGGTTCATATTTTCCCATTCGGAAACACTGAAGGTAAGATCCCTGGTGGGAGTTCCTACAAAGCACATCTCTGCCTTATTTGCCGCAAGAGCGAAGGCCATCTTCATGGTGATGGTATTTCCGGCTGTTTCATACACATAGTCAAAGCCGTGCCCTCCTGTTAAGGCAAGAGCCTGCTCCATAAAGTCCTTATCAAGGGTGTTTATTCCGTCGTCAGCGCCCATTTTCTTCGCAAATTCCAGCTTCTCCGGCACGATGTCAAATACCACGATCTTCTTCGCGTCAAAGGCGTGCAGCCAGTTGACCAGAAGAACCCCGATGGTTCCGGTTCCGAGGACCGCCACATATTTACCGGGCTTGTAATTTACTCTCTCCAGCCCGTGAAGTGCTATGGTTGTGGGCTCAAATAAAGCCGCCTGCTCAAAAGGGATATTGTCGGCTATGTGAACCAGATTCATCTCTGGAACGCACACATACTCCGCGAAGGAGCCCTGCTGACGTGATCCTATGAAGCTATAGTGCTTGCAAAGTGCATAATTCCCGCTTCTGCAGTCTTCACACTCCATACAGGGTACAAGGGGAATACCCGCAACCCTGTCACCGGACCTGAATTTCTCCACGCCTTCCCCGACGCTGTCAACGGTTCCCGAAAACTCATGCCCAATAACATTTGGATAAAAGTGACAGGCATCTGCATTCACTCTAGGTACATCAGAGCCGCAGATACCGGTATATTTCACCTTTACCCTGACCTCCCCCGCTTTGGGCTCGGGATCGGGCATGTCCTCATATCTAATGTCATTTGGTGCGTAAATTACTCCTGCTTTCATTTGTCTTTTCTCCTGTGTTGATTATTTATTGCTGATTTTAAAGATTCTTCGCTTCGCTCAGAATGACAGTCCCGGTTTCTTCGCTGTCATCCTGAGCGTCAGCGAAGGATCTTTCCAAAGCCTTTCACAAACTACTCGTTCGCTGCATCAGATCCTTCAGATCTTCATACAGCTCTATATATGTTCTGTAATTTCTGTCGTACACCTCTTTATTGGCGGGATCCGGTTCGTGGTGTCTAGTGGTATGCACCGTAAGTGCCACCGCTTCTTCAAAGCTTTTGTATACGCCGGTTCCCACTCCCGCAAGTATAGTGGCCCCGAGAGATGTCTCCGTTCCCGAATTGCAGACGGTTATGGGTTTTCCCGTAACGTCCGACTTTATCTGGGTCCAGATCTTTGCGAGGGATGCTCCTCCCATGGCGCGAAGCTCCTTTACCTCACCGCCGCAGCGTTCTGCGATCTCCAGATTGTGCCTTAATGCAAAGGCTCCGCCCTCCATAGCGGAACGTATGAAATGAGCCTTGGTCTTTGTGAAATCTATGCCGTACCAGACTCCCTTTGCCTTCGGATCCCATATAGGGGAACGTTCTCCGGCCATATAAGGAAGGAAGATAAGTCCGTCGGAACCCGGCGCCACTCCCTCCGCAAGCTCATTAAACTGGGCAACGTCGCTTAAATTCCTTTTCTTTTCAAGGGTTCTCTCATAATCTCCGAAATTCGCGGTGATCCAGCGCATTACGCCCGCTCCTCCGGTGGTCCCGCCCTGCAGAAGCCATTTGTCCGGAACAACATGGAAGCCCAGAATAAGCGCAGGATCCGCGGCATAGTGGTCGAGGCAGATACTCATTCCACCGGCCTGTCCTCCCTGCTCCTGAGTCTCACCGTCATTCAGTACTCCGGTTCCAAGTGTTCCGCAGGCTGCGTCCAGACCTCCGGCAACAACCGGAGTTCCTTCCTTTAATCCCGTAAGAGCCGCAGCTTCCTTTGTTACCTTGCCTACCACCTTATGGCAGGGAACGATATCCGGGAGAAATTCTTCCGGAATATCCAGCTCCCGGGCCATGTCGCTGTCCCATCTTCCCTTCCTCATATCAAAGCAGGAAAGGCCGTAGCCCTGGGAAATATCGTGGGTCACCGCCCCCGTGAGACGGTATACTATGAAGCTGTTTGACTGCAGGATATATCTGATATTCTTATAAACATCGGGAAATTCCCTTTTATACCATATGATCTTTGCGGTAGTGTAGCTGGGCTGCAGGCTGTTCCCCGAAAGCTCGAAGATCCTGTCTCCCAGACGGGAACGGAGCTCACTGCAGATATCCTCTGATCTGGTGTCCATCCATATGGGAGTGTTCATCAGACACCTTCCGTCCTTATCAACAGCGATCGCTGACCAGCTCTGTCCGTCAGTCCCGACACCCGCTATGTCCGACGGATCTATTCCGCTCTTCTCTATTATCCTCTTTGTGCTTTCCGCCACAGCCTTCCACCACTCGTCCGGGTTCTGCTCCGCCCAGCCTTCATGGGGATAATAAACCTGATATTCTCCTGTTTCCGTGGCAACCACAGTGCCCTCTTTATCAAAGAGGACGATCTTACAGGAGCTTGTTCCGATATCTATTCCAAGAAGATATTCAGCCATTTATGCCTCTCAGTCTTTCACGCCTTGCCGTCGCAGCCGCAAACCTTTATCCTGTACTCCACCTGCGCTTTTACCGCTTTCATTGCGGCTTCCCCGATCTTCTTCGGATCGATTATGGAATCATCTGCAGCGAGAAGCTCTCTCGTGGCCTTAAGGTACGCCTGCCTTAGCTCTGTTGCGAAATTCACCTTGCACATCCCGCGCTTCACGCAATCGCGCACATCTTCATCGGAAAGACCCGATGATCCGTGGAGTACCAGCGGAATACTTACCACTTCTTTTACTTCACTTATCCTCTTCGTATTTAAAACCGGCTTCTCCTTATATACGCCGTGAGCGGTGCCGATCCCTATTGCCAGGGAATCAACCTTCGTTTCTTCAACGAAACGTTTTGCTTCATCCGGATCCGTATAAACCGATTCCTTTGACTCCGTATCGTCTTCCTTGCCTCCAACCTTGCCAAGCTCAGCTTCTACCGGTATCCCGCAGGCTCTGCCCACATCCGCAACACTCTTTGACAGTGCGATGTTTGCGTCCAGCTCAAGCTTCGAGCCGTCTATCATTACCGACCCGTAGCCAACCTGTATGGCTTTTACCGCCATATCGAAGCTGGCGCCGTGGTCTAAGTGAAGGCATACCGGAACACTTACCTTTTCAGCCTCCGCCCTTGTGATGGCGGCGAAGGTCTCCAGGGTTCCGTATTTCACGGTACTTGGCGTGGTCTGTATCATCACTGGTGCCTTTAATTCCTCCGCAGCGGCAATGATGGCCTTTATCATCTCCATATTCTCCGCATTGAAGGCTCCTACGGCGTAACCGCCCTTCTTAGCTTTTTCAAGCATTTCATATGATGTCGTATACATTTATTCTCCTTAATCTCTGTATCATCCTGAGGAACTATACTCTTTGTCAGCCTGAGGAACGGCTCCCTTTTTGTCATCCTGGGGAACGGCCCCTCTTTGTCATTCTGAGGAACAGCTCCCTGTCATTCTGAGCGAAGCGAAGAATCTTCTGTAACAGTTTGGAAAGATCCTTCGCTTACGCTCAGGATGACAGACCCGGATCCTTCACTGGCGCTCAGGATGACAGACCCGGATCCTTCGCTTGCGCTCAGGATAACAGGAGCGTTTCGCTCAGTAAGCTGCGTATTCGTAATCCCTCATGTATTCGGCTGCCCCGGCCATAGCAAGCTCCTTTGGGTCATTCTTTATTTCTCCCTTAAGGATCCTGTCATACTGCTTCGGCATATACTGATGAAGGATATTCATAGCAACCGGATACTTCCTCAGATTCTCAAAGAGCTTCTCTATTGCCTTTTCCTGCTCCTCTCCTCCGATGTAGTATCTCGCGCGGTCGGAATAGCTGTACTTTCTTGCCAGCGCCTGCTGCTTTTCACTTCCGTGATAATGCTTCTTCCAGTTATCCGGATTTTCTACCATAGCCTTCTCAAGGCTTTCCATGAAATGAGCCTGCTTTTCTTCCGGCACGATCTCCTTCTCTATCATTGAAAGTGAGAACAGTGCTTCCCTCAAACCAAAGGTGAGGGCCGGGCCGACCTTCAGTATCGCAATGCCATCCTCTACCATCTTCTTTAAGCACTCCGGAGTCTGGTAATCGGTGGAATGGCCCTCGAATACTATGTCCGGATAGTCCTTCAGCTTCCCGCAAAGATCCGCCGCATTATCCCTGTCATAGTAAAATACCTGCTCATCACCGAATTCCACACCCGGCTGTACCACAACCGCTATCACGTCCTTAAAGGCATCACCTACACCGGCCTTTTCGAAGCAGGCCTTATAGGTGTCAACTGTATCTGCAAAGGCCTCCTTCTTTGTAACGGCAAGGGAGTCCTCTTCCTCCTGGGATCCGCCGGGGATCGGAACCTCAGAACCTATGATAAATACAGGTCTCAGCGCATCAGGTTTTTCCGCCTTCAGATCCTCATAGGCCTTCATGCACACCTTGTAAAGGCGCACACCTCTTTCAGCTATCACCTCGGTTGAAAGCATCCCCTCGGGATCATCCGCAACCTTCATACTGGTATCCAGATGTATCTTTGTGAATCCGGCTCTGGTGTACGCATATACCAGATCCTCCGAATTTTTCATAGCTTCCTCTTCCGGCAGATTCTGCCAGGTGAGAGGTCCTAAGTGGTCTCCGCCAAGGATCAGCATGTCCTCGGAAACACCGAGATTTTCAGCCATTTCCTTCACATATTTATAGAAGTCCGCGGGCTTCATACCCGTATATCCACCGAACTGGTTTACCTGGTTTGCGGTCGCTTCTATGAGAACCTGCTTTCCTGTTTCCTTTGCTCTCAGAAGCGCGGCCTCAAGAACCAGCTTGTTTGCGGTACAATATGAGGGTATTCCGGTGAGATCACCCTTTTTTCTGTTTTCTATCATTTCCCTTAAGGGATGCTGCTTTCCCATTTCTTTATCTGTACTTCCTTTCGTTTACCTTTTCGTAGCCGTTATAAAGGCCTGATCCTGTCGAATCGTTTTACTTCGCGTCGGTCACAACGCCCTTCTGAAGCATAACATTTGCATAAACCGCAGATTCGCCACTTGCCACAACACAGAAGGCCTTCTTCTGAACCTCTTCGTAGAACTTGAATCTCTCTATATGTCCTATGGCCTTTTCGCCTCTCTCGTCATGCTTTGCAACAATGCGTGCATACTCATCCCAGATCGGCGTCTGGATCTTGCCCACATCCTCAGGCATAAGCTCCATAAGATTAACAGGGTGCTCCACGTATGTATCCAGAGGCATAACCGTAAGGATGGCATCCAGAAGCTCAGGTACTCCGTGTCCGTCTGCTCTGATAACTATCGCATCCTTTCCCATGGTCTCGGAAGGGAAATTACCGTCTCCAATAACGATCACGTCGCTGTGACCCATCTCATTAAGCACCATCAGAAGTTCGGGTGAAAGAATCTTTGGAATACCTTTAAGCATAATGTCCTCCTGTCTAGAAAAAACTACTGCCTGCAACGGTTTTTCTCTGTCCGCCAGGCCTTTGCTGTGTTAACGTTTCGCCCTATAATCTACGGCTATATTATTGTATACAGCTATCAGTTTGCGCGAAACGTTTCGTCCGAAAAATATTATAAGCACATTTTTTCCAAATATCAATAGTTTTT
>CADCQV010000098.1 GCA_902803625.1 uncultured Lachnospiraceae bacterium | reverse complement strand
GCAGAAGCTGCGCAGGGAGTAGCCGATACAAAGAAGAGTGAGGCAGATACGGCGCAGGGAGAAGCCGATACAAAGAAGTCAGAAGCAGAAGCTGCGCAGGGAGAAGCCGATACAAAGAAATCAGAAGCAGAAGCTGCGCAGGGAGTAGCCGATACAAAGAAGAGTGAGGCGGAAGCTGCACAGGGAGTAGCCGATACAAAGAAGAGTGAGGCAGATATTGCACAGGGAGTAGCCGATACAAAGAAGAGTGAGGCAGATACGGCGCAGGGAGTAGCCGATACAAAGAAGTCAGAAGCAGAAGCTGCACAGGGAGAAGCCGATACAAAGAAACAGGCCGCAGATACCGCACAGGATAACCTTGACAAGGCAAAGGGAGACGCAGAAAAAGCCGCCGGAACCGCAAATGACAAGCTTGGTATTCTAAACGAAAAGAAATCAGTAAAGGAAGCGGTTGACGAAGCTCAAAAGCAGAAAGACGAGGCATTAAAGGCCGCAAATAAGATACAGTCTACGGTTCAGGATGCCCTGGACAAGGTAGTAGCTGCTGCGAGGGAGCTCCTTCAGGCAAAGAAGACCCAGACGGTTGTGAATGCACAGCTGGTGGAAGATCTTCAGAAGAAATATGATGCTGCACTGGCAGATTATAATGCAGCAAAGGACGACCTTAAGGCTGCTAAAGAAAAGGTTTCGGCAATTGAATCCGAGATCGAAAAGATGAAGGCAGATCTAAAAAAGATCGTTGTCACGACCTCTAAGACAGATGATGGGAAGAAGGATACTTCAGATACCTCAAACGGTGACGATTCGAAGAAGGATACTTCAGATCCCGCAAATGATGACGATTCGAAGAAGGATATTTCAGATCCCGCAAACGATGACGATTCGAAGAAGGATATTTCAGATCCCGCAAACGATGACGATTCGAAGAAGGATATTTCAGATCCCGCAAACGGTGATGATTCGAAGAAAGACTCTTCAGATGTCAGGAACGAAGGAAAGAAGCATTCCCATTCTTCAGATTCGGACAGCGGCAGCGATCCTTCGAGTACAGATGCAGAGGATACAACCGGGACAACAGAGACCGGGATTGCTGCATTCGGAGTGGATGCACCGGGAGCAGCTCAAACGGGAGTATTTGAGGGAAGCGCTACTGCAGCTGACGGAGAGACGGTAACGCTTGCACAGAACCTGGCCGGAGGTGCCGGGGCCGGAGCTTCCGCAACATTAGATAATACTTCGAATGAAGGGGGCACCGGAGCTGCAGAGGCAGAGGGTGTTTCCGCAGAGGAGACAGCCGGTACAGCTGCAGATGCTCCTGCTGTAGACGATGAGGGGTTAAAGGCTGATGTACTCGGTGAAAGAGTGGCACCCATTACCCAGGCAGTAGAGGACGGAAGCTTCGACAGGAGCATGCTCTTTGATGAGGAAGCTAAAAAGATACCCTTCCCCATATGGTTCCTGTTCTTCGCGCTCGGAGCAGCGGGCGTAGGGATCTACCAGAAGGTAAGGTCACGCAGAAAGAACTAAACACTTGCTTTCAAATATTATAATTATATGAATGTTGCGGTTGTTGATGATATCAGGGAAGAGGTAGAGCCTCTGATCCTTTACCTAAAGGAATATTCCGTAATAAACGATCTGGAGCTGTCTATTGATGAATTTGATAAGGCAGAGGATTTTCTGATGGCCTTTCGTCCCTTCCGCTATACCGCGGTCTTTCTGGATATTTTTATGGAGGGCATGAACGGTGTGGAGGCGGCTCAGGAGATCCGAAAGAGGGACAGTGATACGTTTATACTCTTTCTGACCAGCAGCCTGGAGTATATGCCGGAGGCCTTTTCCATCCATGCATACGAATATATGGAAAAGCCGGTAGTCAGAGAGAGGGTCTTTAAGGCCCTTGATGATATCCTGAACCGCACGACGGATCCCGGGGCAAATAAGCTCCTTAAATTTATGAGTAACCGCTGCGACGTCCAGATCCCCTATTCCCGCATTGTTACGGTTATTGCCGACGGAAACAGGCAGGAGATAGAGGATAAGGACGGGGCTGTGTACAAGACCAGAACGGGCTTTAATGAGCTTTGGGATACTCTGGGCAAGGATGGCCGTTTTCTTATGGTCTCCAGGGGTATGATCGTAAATATGGATCATATCATGAACTTTGAAAAGGGGGTCTGCTGTGTCATAAACAGCATCCGTATCCCCATCAGCCAGAAGAATCAGCCGGAGGCAGAGGAGACCTGGAGAAACTATGTTTTTCATAAGCTCCGGAATGAACACCGTGGTGTGACCTTATGAGTTCCTCCGCTTTTTTTGCCGATTTAATTACCTGGATCCCCTTTATCACGGCCGCAATGCTCTGTTTTCTCCCTATGAAGAACCAGCTTAGGTTTTCCAAGGGTAAAACAATAAAGATCGTCTCTGTTGTTTTTCTTATCATGATCCTCGTGCTTTCCGCAGTCGAAGTATACTTCGGTCTTTCCTATAACGGGATCACACCGTTTGCCTTTCTCATTTGTTTCATTGTATTCCGTTACTGCCTGAGCTGTCATATCAGCAAGGCTTTGTTTATGTTTGTCCTGTCAGGCGCTGCCACGGGGTTCTTAAATAATTTTTCAAACGGCTATGATGCGGTGATAAATCCCTTCTCCGATATAAATCACTTCAGTTTCAGAGCAGCAGTATTTCAGGCATTGATAAACGTGATCTTCCTTCTCATCGTCTGGCATCCCCTCAGGGTCTTTGGAAGGATGATGGTGGACAGGCTTAATCAGAACAGGATATGGTATACGGCAACCGGACTGATGTCTATCTTTCTTACTTACAATCTTTTCATTGTCCCCAGGCACTATGAAACGCTGCATGTACACAATGTTTTCCTGGTTTTCTGGCTCTCGCTCGTTTTGTTTTTTACCCTGATGATACTTCTCTGTATCCAGTTTTATTTCATAGTAACGGCAATGATCGAAGCGGCGGATATAGAGAATGAGAATAATATCCTGCAGATGCAGGAAACCCAGTTTAAGAAACAGCAGCGTTATCTGGAGGCGGTGGCAAAGGAGCGGCATGACTTCAAGCATACGGTGAGAACCATAAAGAGCCTTGCAGCCGAGGGAAAAACCGAAGAGATTGAAAGCCTGATCGACCGCTATATAGTTGATATGCCGGGTCTCACCGTGAAAGCTGTCTGTTCGAATCCCGCTGTTAATGCGGTTCTGAATTATTATATGGAGATCGCAAAGATGGATAAGATCCCGCTTAGCGTGGATATTTCCCTGCCGAAGGAAATGGATATTTCAGACAATGAGCTTTGCAGCATTTTCGGTAATATTCTGGAAAATGCCATAAATGCCTGTAGGGAAATAGAAGCATATAAGCGCTTCATCCGCCTTACAGCGGCCGTGAGGAATGACTACTATCTCTTTATCACCGCAGTAAACAGCTTTAACGGTACTCCTGAAATCGTAAACGGTACATATTTCTCCACAGGCCACAAGAGAAACGGCCTGGGGCTTGTCTCAATCGGATCCATTGCGAGATCTAAGGGCGGAAACGCTTACTTTTCGCATGAAGGATGCGAATTCTTTTCCAATGTCATGCTCCCTGTGAGAAGGTAACAGTTCACCAATGTCATCCTGAGCGCCAATGTCAACCTGAGCGCCAATGTCATCCTGAGCGCCAATGTCATCCTGAGCACCAATGTCATCCTGAGCGAAGCGAAGGATCTTCCACTGCCGGTTGGAAAGATCCTTCGTCGCTCCGCTCCTCAGGATGACAAAGTAGGCTGCTCCTCAGGATGACAAATTAGGCTGCCCCTCAGGATGACAAAGTAGGCTGCTCCTCAGGATGACAAAGTAGGCTGCTCCTCAGGATGACAAATTAGGCTGCGCCCTCAGGAGGACAAAGTAACCACTCTTCCCGTTTATGCGAAAAAGTGATAAACTAAAACAGACTATAGAAAATCGAAAGAGGAGCATTATGTCAGCAAAAGGAAAACCGTATTATATTACAACAGCCATCGCTTATGCATCGGGAAAGCCGCATATCGGCAATACCTATGAGATAGTTCTGGCAGATGCCATTGCGCGTTTCAAGAGACAGCAGGGCTATGATGTCAGGTTCCAGACGGGAACGGATGAGCATGGTCAGAAAATAGAAAATAAGGCGAAGGAGGCAGGTATCACTCCAAAGGAATATGTGGACCGGACCGCTTCGGAGATAAAAAGGATCTGGGATCTCATGAATACCAGCTACGACCGCTTCATCAGGACCACGGATGAGGATCATGAAAAGCAGGTTCAGAAGATCTTTAAGAAGCTTTACGACCAGGGTGATATCTATAAGGGTGCCTATGAGGGAATGTACTGCACACCCTGTGAGTCCTTCTGGACAAAGGCCCAGCTAAAGGACGGCAAGTGTCCCGACTGCGGAAGGCCTGTTCAGCTTGCCCATGAAGAGGCATACTTCTTCAAGATGAGTAAGTACGCGGATCGTCTGATCGAGCATATTGAGACCCATCCCGAATTTATACAGCCTGTTCAGAGAAAGAATGAGATGATGAATAATTTCCTGAAGCCGGGGTTACAGGATCTCTGTGTTTCGAGAACCAGCTTCAAGTGGGGGATCCCCGTGGACTTCGATCCGAAGCATGTGGTCTATGTCTGGCTCGACGCACTGGCAAATTATGCCACGGGTATAGGCTATGACGCTGACGGAAACCATACGGAGATGTATAAGAAATACTGGCCTGCGGATCTCCACCTCATCGGGAAGGATATCATCCGCTTCCATACGATCTACTGGCCTATTTTCCTGATGGCAATGGGAGAGCCCCTGCCGAAGCAGATATTCGGGCATCCCTGGCTTCTGCAGGAAGACGGAAAGATGAGTAAGTCCAAGGGCAACGTGCTTTATGCCGATGATCTTGCAAAGATATTCGGTGTGGATGCGGTGCGCTATTTTGTGCTTCATGAGATGCCCTTTGAGACCGACGGTGTGATTTCCTGGGATCTGATGGTGGAAAGGTTCAATTCGGATCTCGCAAATACTCTCGGAAATCTGGTTAAGCGTACTATCTCAATGAGTAACCAGTATATCGGAGGAGTGATAGAGAATAAGGGCGTTTCTGAAAAGGTGGATGATGATCTGCATAATACCGTGCTGGGCACCCGTGATCAGATCGTAAAGGATATGGAGGGCTTAAGGGTAGCGGATGCACTTACCCATATCTTTAATCTCTTTAAGCGCTGCAATAAGTATATTGATGAGACAGAGCCCTGGATCCTCGGCAAGGATGAGGAGAAAAAGGATCGTCTGAGTACGGTTCTCTATAACCTGGCGGACTCAATAGTGATCGGGACAGCACTTCTAAGTCCCTTCCTGCCGGAGACCGCAGAGAAGATCCTGAAGCAGCTGAACACAGCTTTCCCCGAATTTGACGATCTTCAGACCGCCGGGCGCTTTGTGAGCGGAACAAAGGTTACCGGAGATCCGGAGACCCTTTTCCAGAGGGTAAAAAATGAGGATATAGCTAAAGAGATAGAAAAGCTTTATCCTGCGAAAAAGGCCGAAAAAAAGCAAGAGAAAAAGGCTCCGGCAGCTCCCGGCTTTGATTATGACAAGGCTCAGAATAAGGAAAATATCGTATTTGACGATTTCGCAAAGAATGAATTCAGGGTAGGTGAGATAATAGAAGCGGAGGCGGTGGAAAAATCCGAAAAGCTCCTTAAGTTCAAGGTGCGGATAGGCAGCGAAGAGAGGCAGATCCTTTCCGGGATAAAGAAATATTATCCGGAACCTGAGAAGCTTATCGGGAAAAAGGTTATGGCCATCACAAACCTTCCGCCCCGGAAGATGGCGGGCTTCGAGTCACAGGGAATGCTTCTCTGTGCAGAGGATAAGGAGGGCAATCTCGCTCTTATGACTACCGATGAAAAGATTGGTGCAGGAGCCGAGATCTCATAAATGAAGCCTGAAATAGTGACCTATCTCTCAAGGGATGAGGAAACAACAATATATGCTGAAAAGTACGTTCCGGACAAGGAAGTAAAGGGAATTCTGATCGTAGTCCACGGAATGAATGAGTACGTCGGGCGTTATAAAGAGCTCTGTGAATTCCTGGCTCTTGAGGGCTATGTTGTTGCGGGACCCGATCATCTGGGGCATGGCCATACGGCCAGGGATTTTCAGGGAGAATTCGGATACTTTGCCGAGAATGACGGTGCTACGGTCCTGGTAAGAGATGTTCACAGGCTGAAGAAGATGGTGGAGGAGGAATATCCCGGAAAACCGGTATTTCTCCTGGGTCACAGTCTGGGCTCCTTTATCGCAAGGAACTATATGGAGATGTACGGAAGCGGGATAAAGGGCGTTATCCTGATGGGAACCGGGAGCTTCAACAGCCTGATCATCCGTATCCAGCTTTTGTACGTGAGGCTCAGTGCTCTTTTCGGTGGATGGCATAAGAGAGACAGTTTCTGCACGAGGGTGTCTCTCGGTAAGTATGCAGGTCTGTTCCCGGAGGACGGTCCCTTGGGGTGGCTATGCAGCAGGAAGGAAGTACGGGAGGAATCATTCCGGGATCCGCTTATCGGGAAAGAGTTTACGCTGAACGGTTATTACTGGCTTTCGGTGCTGATACTTCGTATGCAGGATAAAAAGCGGATCTCAAAGATCCCGAGGAGTCTGCCCATTTTCCTTATGTCCGGGGAAAAGGATCCGGTTGGAGAAAACGGGGAAGCGGTCCGGAGCTTATGCAGGCAGTATGAGGAGCTGGGCTTCTCTGATGTGTCCTGTAAGATCTACCCCGGAGACAGGCATGAGCTTTTCCACGAGGCAGACAGATACAATGTCTTTTTTGACATAATGGACTTTATGAAGAAGCATTCTTAAGCGGAAATGGGCTGGATAAGAGAGGTTAAAGAATCTGAATATCCCGATGCGATGGAGACCGTATGGAAGACCTTTCTGGAGTTTGATGCCCCGGATTACGGGATGGAGGGGATAAATAACTTCAGGAAATTTCTTACCGACGAGACCCTTTACAAAATGTATCTGAACGGCTATTACAGGGTTATCGGGTATTTCGAGGATGACAGGATAGAGGGCGTAGCTTCCATCAGAAATTCCAATCATATTTCCCTTCTGTTTGTCAACAGGAGGTACCAGAAAAGAGGGATCGGTACGTCTCTTTTAAACTATCTCTGCGGCTACTGCGTGGAGTATGAGGATCAGGAGGAGATCACGGTCAATTCGTCACCCTACGCGGTGGATTTTTACCGGAAATACGGTTTTCGTGAAACAGGACCCGCCCGGGAGAGTGAAGGCATAACCTACACGCCCATGAGACATTCTCTTAAGAAGAGCGGATATCCGGGAGGAAAAGTGTGAATATATTAGTATGTGATGATGACAGGGAAATAGTGGAGGCGGTCGATATCTATCTGACCCAGGAGGGATATGATGTTTTCAAGGCTTATGACGGTCAGCAGGCTTTGGACATCATAAAGAATAACGATATCCAGCTCCTCATTATAGATGTGATGATGCCGGTGCTGGACGGGATACATACGGTACTTGAGCTCAGGAAAACCAGCTCGATTCCGGTGATAATGCTTTCCGCAAAGACCGAGGATACGGATAAGATACTGGGGCTAAACGTGGGTGCTGACGACTACCTTCCGAAGCCCTTTAATCCATTGGAGCTGGTGGCCAGGGTGAAAAGCCAGCTTCGCCGCTACACGAAGCTCGGCACTCTTGCGGAGGACGGATCGGACATCTTCAGTGTGGGCGGACTTTCCATAAATGACACGGATAAGACGGTGACTGTTGACGGAGAAGCTGTAAAGCTTACCCCTATTGAATACAATATCCTGCTGCTTCTGGTGAAGAATGCGGGGAAGGTTTTTTCCATAAACCAGATTTATGAGAGCATCTGGAATGAAGATGCCATAGGCGCGGACAATACGGTTGCCGTGCATATAAGGCATATAAGGGAAAAGATAGAGATAAATCCGAAGGAGCCCAAATACCTGAAGGTGGTATGGGGAGTCGGATATAAGGTTGAGAAGCAGTGAAGGATAAGATCTTTTCCAACGGCAGAAAGGCTTTTCTTGTCCTGGTGGAGGAGCTCTTGGTCATTATGGCTGTCCTCTGTCTCACGGTTGCGGCGGTCTCCGTTACCAGGATGGATAATAATATCAGTATCATTAACCGGACTGCTGTTTTTGAGCGCTCTGATCTGTTCCGGAGTATGGTGGCGGACAGCATAGAAGAGATCGTGGAAAGCTCCATTCTGAAGAGCAATTTTGAGAGAAACGGGGAATTCTACGGCAGGAAGATAGTGGATCTGGCAGAATACGTGGAGGACGGCAGGATCTCCGGCCAGCAGAACAGAAGTGTGGGCTACAAGCTTTCCGACCTTATCCACTGGAGCCGCAAGGGATTGAAATATAAATACCGGGAAGACCGGGATGCTATAGCCGCCAATGCGGAGATGCCTTCATCCTATGAAGAGGGAAGCTTAAGCGACTCGGAGGGTGTCACCATAGAGCTTGATGAAGAGTACTTCCCGGCGCACGGAAGATCATTATTTGACTATTCAAATGATAAGTACAGTGATGAGGATCTTCTGAAGCTTCTGGAACAGGCTCTGGTAAAAATACAGGAGGATTACCAGGATTACAAGGAGCTCGGGGTTGAGCTCCGGAGCGACAATACGAATGTGCGCTTCTTCCTCACTGATTACGCCAATGCAAATATCTGTTCGAATATAGACACCGCGGTCTTTAAGGAAGACGATACCATAAAAACCTACAGGCAGTATCTCATACTGGATTCGAGGAAGCTGGAGTATGAGAGCAATATGTTTGTGACCGACAGTTATCTTTTTAATATGATGACTGCATACAGGGACAGCTTCGAGGGTAATTATTATCTGGAATTTGCGGTGGATACGGATTATCCCGTGACGGACTCCATAAGTGCCGCAAGGGATGAGTATTACCGCTACCGCCCCGTAATGCAGGCGGCGACCATAGGAGCCGTGATATTCCTGATAGGAGCCTTTCTCTGTCTGGCAGCGCTTACTCTGGCAACGAGAAGCGAGACTGTAGGCTTTGACAGGATAAAGACCGAAATAGCGGGAGCCTTTTTTGCGATTGTGGGAATACAGGGACTTCTGTTCTTCGCGGACAAAACCTATGAGCTCAGAAACGTGGAGATAGAGGCGCTTTGTATGGCAGGTGCAGGGGCTGCGATCCTGAATCTCTTCTTTCTCACGGGTTACTTCAGCCTGGTCAGAAGGATAAAGGCAGGGACACTTTACAGGGACAGCCTCACAAACTATATCCTGCAGAAGGTCGAGTATATTTCATCCGGCGCACATGGACAATCCACGGCATTATTCGTGATCCTGAGAACGGTGATAATGTTCGGACTTATCATCGGATTAAACCTTTTCCTGTTTTATTTGGGGACGAGTAATTACGAGAACAGCTATTTTATCGTTCTGGCAGGCCTGGATGCAGTCATTTTCATTTTGCTTCTGAATTTTGCCTTCCAGCGGCGGAGGATCCTCTCGGCAGTCAATGAGATCTGCAAAGGAAATACTTCGGAGAACCTGGATATTTCAGGGCTTAACGGAGAGAACGCAGAGCTGGGCAGGGCCATAAATTCTATGAAGGACGGGCTTTCCAGTGCCATGCAGTCCTCGATTAAAACGGAAAAGCTGAAGGCGGATCTTATCACCAATGTTTCCCACGACATAAAGACTCCGCTCACCTCCATAATAAACTATGTGGGGCTCCTGAAACGCAGGGATATAGAGGATGAAAAGGCAAGGGAATACATTGATGTACTGGATCAGAAATCCAATAGGCTTAAAACCCTGACGGAGGATCTGGTGGAGGCATCGAAGATCACATCGGGCAATATTTCCATAGAGCCCGTGAAGCTGGACTTCGGAATGATGATCACGCAGATGGAGGGGGAGGTGGCCGAGAAATTCGAGGAGGCCGGTCTTACTCTTGTTACGGACGTTCCGGATGAAGAGGTTTATATTTATGCTGACGGCCGCAGGCTTTTCAGGGTACTTGATAATATCTACGGAAATGTGGCCAAATATGCAATGCCTGACACCAGGGTTTATGCGGATCTCAGGGCAAGCGATACAAGGGCTGAGTTCACGCTGAAAAATATTTCCAGACAGGCACTGAATATCGATGCCTCCGAGCTTACCGAGAGATTCATAAGAGGGGATGTCAGCCGTTCCACGGAAGGCAGCGGTCTCGGGCTTTCCATCGCGGAGAGTCTGACGGAGCTGCAGAACGGAGAATTCACTATCGACCTGGACGGCGATCTGTTTAAGGTTATATTGGTATTTGAAAGGCTGAAATGAACAATAAGGACAATATTTCCAGTAAGGACATATGCAGGATCATCTTGGAGGCGCTACGGCTCATTGACAAGCGCCTTATCGATCATGGAGAGAGGGTAGCTTATCTGATATGGCGTATGATGGAGTATAAGGGCGGATACGAGGAATATGAGCTGGCCGAGTATGCCTTTATCGCCGCACTCCATGATATCGGGGCCTTTAAGGTGGAGAGAGGCAAGGACGTGCTGGATTTTGATGTGGCACATCCTATGAAGCATTCTATTTACGGCTATCTTTTTATGAAATACACCTCTCCGATAGAGGAGCGCTCGAAGATGCTGATGTACAGCCATATTGACGCTTCCCAGCTAAAGGACGTGGACTTTGAGGGAAAGGAAGTGTCAGAGTTTATCCATCTGGCAGGCAGATACGACCTCTTCCACAATTCCCTTGGGGACAGGTTCGGTATACAGACTCTGCGGGCATATGAGGGGAAGAAATTCACCTCGAAAAATATCGAATTACTGGAGGGGGCACTTGTCAAGTTTGAGATCGAACAGAAATTCCGGGACGGCTCATATAAGGAAGAGCTGAACAATCTGTGGAAAGGACTTTTGTTCTCTGAGAAGGAAAAGCAGATCTATATCCGCATGCTCATCTATATTTCAGGCTTTAATGATGAGTATAATGTCATAAATACCATGACATGCACAATGGTGGCATCGGAGATAGCCGGGAGAATGGAGAACTTCGGTGAAGGTGAGATGAAGGAGCTTTTCCTCGGCAGTGCGCTGCATGATGTGGGTATGCTTGTGGTTCCGGAGGATATTATTTCCGCACCCAGAAGGCTTACCGATGAGGAAATGGCAAAGGTAAGGGAGCACGTCTCCACTCTCGAGCAGATCTTAAAGGACAGGGTCAGTGAGAACATATTGAAGATAGCCCTGGGACATCACGAAAGACTGGACGGCAGCGGGTACCCGTACGGCTGGAAGGTTGACCAGATGACGAGGACACAGAAGGTGCTGCAGGTTGCGGATACCATAACGGCGCTTACCTGCGAAAGAGCCTATCATCCCGCGAAAAACAAGGAAGCTGTCATAAGGATACTGCAGGATGAAATGGATCATAATAAATTTGACAGAGAAGTGGTGATGACCTTTGTCAATGATTATGATAATATAATGTCTGTTGCAAAGAACAAGGCGGAAGAAATGCTTTCGATGTTCAAGGAACTGAAGGTCAGGTACGAAAAGGTAAAGAGTACACTGATGCAATGACATAAAAAAAGGAGGAAAGAATAATGGAAACAATGGATACGATCACGAAGGATACCACAATAGGGGATCTTCTTTCGATAAAGCCGGGTTCGGTTCCGGTACTTATGGAGATAGGCATGCACTGCATAGGCTGCCCCTCTTCAGCCAGTGAGACTATTGAGGAAGCAGCCATAGTTCACGGTGTGGATCCTGTTGAGCTGGTAGAAAAGCTGAATCAGGCCTGATCAGATCTCTGCAAGCATCTGAAGTGCGTTATTGCTGATTATCGGAGTGACGTGCTCATCAAAGTATGCCTGAACAGAGGGATTATAGGTCTCAACAGCGGCATATTCGGTGATTATATTGCAGACCTTATTGAAAGTTTCCGGTGACAGTGACGATTTTCTGATTATCAGATAATACCTGTCATCGGATTCTTCTTTGTACAGGGTATTCTGTCCGTCGTAAAGACCCTTTAATATATGGGCAAGGTCTATCAGCATATCCATATTCCTGAAAGCGTAGAGCTTCACAATGTCCACAGGAACAGTTATCTGGATATTATTATCTTCCCGGGCGGCAGCTTCGGGAACGCTCTCCGCAGTGGACACATCCTGCAGAAGATGCTGGTCGCCCTTCAGAACCTTATTTGCATTCTGAATGGTATCGTGGAGCTTTTTCACGAGGTCTATCACATCATCCGCTCCGTAATTTGACACAGCGCTCACCGATTCGTCATTGCTATAGTTGTCGTCCTTTAGATCAGGAGCGAATCTCGAGAATCTGGTATCCAGCTCCTCAGGATCCTCAACCTTTGTAATGACGAGAACGATGGCCTCTCCCGAAAGAGGAATGGCCTCTATCATCAGGGGGATATCCTCTGCTTCAAAGCCGAACTGATAGCTTGCCTGCTGTATCATATCCTTAAAAAAGCCCCGGGCCTTTTCTGTACCGTAGGCCAGCTCGCTGAGCTTTATCTTTCTTTCTGTGAGGTCGTTCTTCGTAAGAGTGCATCGGATCGTTTTGTCATTGACCTTTTCTATTTTCATATGACGCACCTGTCCTTCCTTAGTCTGTTTATCTTGTAAGTTTTATACCATTTTATACGTATAGTCAAGCAAAATGGTGACAAAT
>CADCQV010000097.1 GCA_902803625.1 uncultured Lachnospiraceae bacterium | reverse complement strand
TAATACTTGGCATAACACATTCCTCCGATCAAGGGATTAACTATAGATTTCGCGTATATCATACAACATATTGGCTCGGTCTGCAAAAATATTCACGTGTTGGGCGCTTCGCGAGTCAACAGCCTGCTATATTAAGATCATTCGCTATATAAAGATCCTTCGCTAACGCTCAGGATGACAAACCGGATGACAAACCGGATGGCAAACCGGATGGCAAGCAGTTCCCGTGGCTTTATCTGAAGGAAGCCTTGAACTCCCTCTCCGCCTCGCGCTTTGCATCCTTCTTTGCGATGCTCTCTCTCTTATCATAGAGCTTCTTTCCTTTGGCGAGGCCTATATTTACCTTAACCTTTCCTTCCTTAAAGTAAACCTCCAGAGGAACCAGGGTGTAGCCCTTCTCCTTTAGCTTTTGGTCAAGCCTTAGTATCTCCTTTTTATGTGCGAGTAGCCGCCTTGTTCTTAAGGGATCCTTATTGAAGATATTACCCTTTTCATAGGGAGAAATATTCATTCCCTCAATAAACAGCTCTCCATGGCGCACAAATACATAGGCTTCCTTTATGCTGCAGTGCCCTGCCCTTATTGATTTTACCTCGGTTCCGAAAAGCTCTATGCCGGTTTCCAGCTGCTCTTCCACAAAATAATCGTGGAAAGCCTTTTTATTATTTGCTATAAGCTTTTTTCCTTCGTTCTTTTTTGATGGCATTTTTCTTCTCTCTCTTTTTCTCTGTATTACCTGCTTCCCGCTCATCCGTTATCAGGGCAAAATCTATAGTCCTCATATCTTTATCGGCAGACAGAACCTTTACTTTTACCGCATCACCCATTCTGAAGCTCCTGCCCGTGTTCTTTCCCCTGACCTCCATCATTATCTCATTAAAAACATAAAAGTCATCGGGAATGTCATTTATTCGTACCATACCCTCAACGGTATCGGGAAGCTCCACATATATCCCATGGGAAGTAACCCCTGAGATCACACCCTCATATTCATCTCCTACGTGGTCAAGCATGTATTCCACTTTTTTCAGCTTTTCCACATCCCGTTCCGCCTCATCGGCTCTTCTCTCCCTTTGGCTTGACTGCAGCGAGACCTTAGAAAGAATCGCATCATAATGGGATATCCTGACACCGTTCATACGCCCTCTCAGCATATCCTTCAGTATCCTGTGTATCTGAAGATCCGGATAACGTCTGATAGGCGACGTAAAGTGACAGTAATACTTATCCGCCAGCCCGAAATGCCCGACCGCTTCGGTAGTATATTTTGCCTGTCTCATGGAGCGAAGTGTCATCCTTGCGATAAGGCCTTCCTCCGGCGCTCCTTCAATGCTGCTTAAAAGCTTCTGTATTTCCTTCGGATGTATGCCGTCACGGCTTATCTTCATTGAAAAACCAAGGTTAATCACAAAATCCCTTAAGGCTTTTATTTTCTCGGGATCAGGCTCCTCATGTGTCCTATAAACAAAGGGAAGCTCCTGAAAACAGGAGTATTCAGCAACCGTCTCATTTGCAGCGAGCATGAAGCTCTCTATCATCCTTGTGGCGACATTTGAGAGTCTCGGCTCCAGTCTGTCCACCCGTCCTCTTTCATCCAGAATAACCTTTGTTTCCGGAAAGTCAAAATCAATGGCTCCCCTTTTTTTCCGCATGGATATCAGTATGGCGGAAAGCCTTTCCATATCCTTAAACATTGGCAGGAGAAAGGCGCATTCTTCCTTCAGCTCCTCCGAAGCCGTCCCAAGAAGGAGATCCTTTACCTCATTGTATGACATTCTGCGGTCGGAATTTATCACACTTTCGCAGATATCTGACTGTATCACCCTCCCCTTTCCGTCAAGCTTCATAAGACAGGAAAGAGTCAGTCTGTCCTCCCTCTCATTCAGGGAACAGCATCCGTTTGAAAGGGCAACAGGAAGCATAGGGATAACTCTGTCCGGAAAATACACGCTTGTGCCCCGTTCAAAAGCCTCCCGGTCAAGAGCTGAATTTTCCTGAACATAATTAGCCACATCTGCAATATGCACTCCAAGGTCAAAATTCCCGTCTTCATCTATTGAAAGGCTTACGGCATCATCGAGATCCCTCGCATCCTCTCCGTCTATCGTAACGGTTAAAAGCCCCCTTAGATCACGTCTTCCTGCCATATCGGCATCCGACACGGGCTTTGCCACGTTATCAGCCTGTTTTAGGACATTCTGCTCAAATTCCCCGGGAAGTCCATATGACCTTATCACCGATTCGATATCGACTCCGGGATCATCCTTCATACCGATAAGCTCGGTTATCCTGCCTTCACAGTTATGAAACCGGTCTCCGTATTTCTCAATGTGGACTACAACCTTCATTCCGTCCGGAACAGACATCCGGCTGTCAGAGGGAATAAATATATCATCAGTTATTTTATTGTCATCGGGTATTACGAAGCCGTATGAACCCATTTTACCGGCCGATTCGTACGTTCCCACAACATCGGTTACCGCTCTTGATATTATGTTAACTATAATACCCTCCGGTCTGCGCCGTTTCCTTTCTATCCGGACTTCCACCGTATCACCGTTCATGGCCCCGAGAGTATCGTCACTCCTTATAAAAATATCCTTGTCACGGTTCTCGACTATGACAAAGCCGAAGCCTCCGGCATGGGCTTCAAAGGTTCCAATAAGCTTCGGAGGTGAAAGCTTTAATAACCCGCGGCGGCTTATGATGATATCTCCATCATTCGCCAGCGAGTCTATTATGGCTTTGAAGTCACTGCGTTCATTCTTCGGAACCAGCATCAGTTCTGCCATATCCTTTATCCTCATCGGTTTATAAAGATCACTCTCCATAAATTCAAGGATCATGGCTTTTCGGTTTTCAAACAGCTTATTATCAGTCATAGTTTAATAAAAACCCCGCCTGTAATTAACGGGCGGGGTAAAAAGCATTCTGGAAAATGTTTTCCGGGATCCGGTTTTATCAGAAGAACTTCATGTTCAGAACTACCGATAAAACGAAGAAAAGAACAGCCAGCACTCTGGTTATCTTTATCAGCATCCCTTCCATGGAATGTCCCTTATTCTTTCCCCAATATGTATCCGCAGCGCCCTGGATAGCTCCGAGACCTGCGCTCTTTCCTTCCTGCAGAAGCACTATTGCGGTAAGGCCCACACAGACAAGCATAAATATAATGGAAACAAATACTCTCATTTTATATTACTCCTAACTGAAACTACGCTAAAAAGAAGCCTGTTTTTCGCAAGCCCGATTATACTATCATAAATCGTCTTAAAACGCAATAGGCAATCCGTGTCCATCACTGTAATAAACATCTTATCAATATGAAATCAGGTTGCAGCTGTTATTTTTTAATCAAAAGCGATTCACCTGTCATTTCCGCAGGCTTTTCAAGGCCCATACACTCGATCAGGGTGGGAACGATATCGCAGAGCTTGCCGCCCTCCTTGAGTCCGTAGCCTTCATCATAATTGACCAGTATGAAGGGTACGGGGTTGGTGGTATGAGCTGTATATGGCTCTCCTGTTTCGTAATCTATCATCTGCTCCGCATTTCCGTGATCTGCGCAGATAAACATCACTCCGTCCATCTCCTTAACCGCGTCCACCGCCTTTCCGACACAGGTATCAACGGTCTCGATGGCTTTAATGGCGGCGCTTTCAACTCCTGTATGTCCAACCATGTCGGGATTTGCGAAGTTTATGATGATCACATCATATTTCCCCGATTTTATCGCTTCCACCAGCTTTTCACATACGCCGGGAGCGCTCATCTGGGGCTTCAGGTCATAGGTTGCCACATCCTTCGGGCTGTTAACGAGGACTCTGTCCTCTCCCGGGTTCGGCTTTTCCACACCTCCGTTAAAGAAGAAGGTCACGTGGGCATACTTCTCTGTCTCCGCTATACGGCACTGCTTCATTCCGAGAGACGCCAGATACTCTCCGAAGGTATTGTTTATTTCCTGCTTCTTGAAAGCGATCTCCTTATTCTTTATCAGGGGATCGTAGTCGGTGAAGCAGACATAGGTAACCTTTTTCCTCGGTCCCCTGTCAAACTTGTCAAATTCATCATCGCAGAAGCAGTGGGTTATCTCCCTTGCCCTGTCAGGCCTGAAATTGTAGAAGATTATGGAATCGCCGTCATTAATGGTGGCAATGGGCTTTCCGTCCTTCTTTACCACAAAGGGAACAACAAACTCATCCGTGATATCCTTGTCATAAGAAGCCTGGATACCCTCCGTAGCCGACTCCGCTTCCTCGCCTATACCCTGGGTCAGCGCGATGTAGGACTTCTGAACCCTGTCATAATTATTATCCCTGTCCATAGCGTAATATCTGCCGTGAACTGATGCCACCTCGCCGACTCCGATCTCCGCCATCTTCTTCTCGAGATTTTCCACATATTCCTTGCCCGATGCGGGAGGCGTATCACGGCCGTCAAGGAAGCAGTGAACGTAGACCTTCTTTAATCCCTCTCTCTTTGCAAGCTCCAGAAGACCGTAAATATGCGTATCGTGGCTGTGACCACCGCCGGGGGATACTAGCCCGTAGCAGTGGAGGCTGGAATCATTCTTTTTCACATTCTCCACAGCCTTTAACAGTGCTTCATTTTTAAAGAAGTCGCCGTCCTCGATCTCCTTCGTTATGCGGGTGAGCTCCTGATAGATGATCCTTCCGGCTCCCATATTCATATGACCAACCTCGGAATTTCCCATCTGTCCGTCGGGAAGTCCGACAGCCAGACCGCTGGCGTAGCCCTTTACAAAGGGATACTCCTTCATAAGGTTATCGATAACAGGTGTTTTCGCTGCGTAAACCGCATTGTGCTCGTGGTTTTCATTTAAGCCGAAGCCGTCCATTATCAGAAGAACTGCAGGTTTTTTAGCCATAATTAAAATTCCTTTCTTACTTTTTATTCTCGTGATACTCTTTTTCAGTGTTTACATTCCATATATCCCTCTTGTCGGTCTTTCCCTGAAGGATACTGTCCACCGTAAGGAAGGAGGTCATCATGGAATGGTCGATATTATTGTATCTGTGCTGTCCGTTCCTTCCTACACAGAAAAGATTGGTAAAGCCGTTAAGGAATGACACCACTTCATCTATTCTATCATAGCTGTCAAAATATGCGGGATATGCCTTTTTTACCCTCTCCACATGGCTGTCGATAACATCATCGGGAGAATCAATAAGTCCCATTTTCACAACCTCGGAGACCGCAAAGCGTGTAAACTTATCATCGCTTAAGCTCCACAGCCTGTCTCCTTCGTTGGCAAAGTATTCAAGCCCTATCCATAAAGTATTCTTCAGATCCTTAACAAGGTAAGGCGACCAGTTGTTGTAGATCTGGAAGCGCCCGAGCTTTACGCTTCTCTCATGTACATAGACCCAGTTGTCCGGCACGATATCGGAAACCGTGCGTATCCTCGTCTCGTTTTTTAAGTTTATCTTCGGAACCAGTATCCCTAAGGTCATATAATCCCTGTAGGGCAGGTCCGAGGCTATTTCCTGTATTCCTCTCGGGACATCATTCATACCCTCCACCAGATCCTTTATTGGCATGGAGGATATCAGATAATCAGCCTCGAGATAGTGTTCCGTACCGTTCTTTACGTATGTCACACCCTTAATAAGACCCATGGCGGCATCTGTCTTTACGGCAGTTGCCCTGGCCTCCCTTATTATCTCCCCGCCCATTGCCTCTATTTCGGATGCGGTCACGTCCCAGAGCTCTCCGGGACCGAGCTTCGGGTAGGAAAAGGACTCGATAAGGGATGTTTCAACATGGCGGTTTCCGCTTCCCGGAAGCAGCTTTGAAAATACATCCTTTATGATCGCTACAATGGAAAGGCCCTTCACCCTCTGGGCACCCCAGCTCGGATCTATGTCCCTTGGATGCCTTCCCCAGAGATTTTCCGTATAATGCTCGAAAAACATCGAATAGAGCTTTTTCCCGAAACGGTTGATATAGAAGTCCTCCAAAGATCTTTCCGGTCTCTTGTGGAGAAGGGAGAACAGATAGGAAAATCCAACCTGAAGTGTGGTTAAGAAACCCATATTTATAAAGGTTTCGGGCTTTAAGCTTATGGGATAATCAAAAAACCTGGAATTAAAGAGGATCCTGGAAACCCGGTTACGGTTAAGCATAACCCTGTCTTCCTTTTCGGGATCGGGTCCACCCTTTTTAAGCTTTTTCCTGTTACCCAGGATAATATCGTCGTAGGCGGGAGCCCCCTGCATCGGAAGCATATTCTCCCACCAGCTGTTGACCCTTTCAACCTTCGAAAAAAAGCGGTGCCCGCCCATATCCATGCGGTTTCCCTTGTAATTTACGGTTTTCGAGATACCGCCCATATCAGTGCTCTCTTCAAGGACGGTTACGCTGTATTCCCCACCGCCTCTTTTCAAAAGCTCATATGCTGCCGTAAGACCCGCAGGCCCGGCACCGATTATAAGCGCCTTCTTCATCTGAGCACCTTCTTATAATACCTCATATTTTCCGCAATATCTCCGCCGAAAACGGCAGAGCCCATAACTATCACATTTGCACCGGCATCAAGGACGGTGTGTATGGTTTCTTTGTTTATTCCCCCGTCCACCTCTATATTAAGCTCCGGCTTCAGCTTTTCAGCACGTTTCCTAAGCTCCCTTATCTTTTCGGTGCACTCCCCGATATAGCTCTGCCCTCCGAACCCGGGATGAACCGTCATAATAAGCACCATATCCGCTTTCTCTATGATATCATCCTTAAGCTCCTCTAAAGGAGTCTCGGGATTTATGGCGATACCTGCCTTCTTTCCCTCTGAATGAATGAGTCCTATGGTACGCTCCGGATCCCTGTCAGCCTCCAGATGGAAGGTAATGCCGTCTGCACCGCAAGCGGAAAACTCCTTAATATACCGAACCGGATCTACTATCATAAGATGCACATCAAAAAAAAGGCTGCTCTTCCCTCTAATGGACTTTATGACCGGCATCCCGAAGGAAATACTGGGTACAAAGCTGCCGTCCATAACGTCTATATGAAGATAATCAGCCCCTTCTCTTTCAACACATTCAATATTGCTTCCCAGGATGTTGAAATCCGCCGACAGAATAGAGGGTGAAAGCAGCTTATTCATTGTATTCTTAAGAATATCTCCTTTTTTTTGATAATTCATTATAGAAAAGAACGTAAGACTCATACCGTTCCCTTGGTATGCAGCCCTCCGAGAGCTTCCTTTTTACGCCGCAGTCCGGCTCATTAATATGCGAGCAGCCTGTATAATAACATTCGTTCTTGTATCTTTCGATCTCAGGAAAAAGACCGTCAAGTGAAGCGGCCTCCAGACCGTCAAACTCCAGTGATGAAAAGCCGGGAGTATCTATGATGAAGCTGCCCTCTTCTATCTCGATAAGCTCCGTATGTCTGGTGGTCTGCTTTCCCCTTCCGGTCTTCCGGCTTAAGTCTCCGGTATTCATCAGCTCCCTGCCTGACAAAGCATTGATAAGGGATGATTTCCCGGCGCCGGAGGGTCCGGCAACTGTAGTGAGCTTATTCCGCAAAAGCTCTCTCACCTCATCTATTCCGCTATACTCCAGAGCGCTTGTAAACAGAAGCTTCACACCGGCGTCCCCATATATATCCCTGAAGCCTTCAATATCTTCTTCGTTTCCCAGGTCATCCTTATTAAATACCAGTATGACCGGGATCGCCTTACTCCGCATTCCTATGAGAAAGCGGTCCAGAAGCTCAGTGGCAGGCTCCGGTGTGTGAAGTGCAAATATCACAAGTGCCTGATCTACATTTGCGACCCTTGGCCGGATAAGGAAATTCTTCCTCTCCAGTATTTCCGTAACGTTCCCTTCCACATCATCCGTTTCTGTAAGATCGAACAGTACCCGGTCACCCACAAGGGGAGTGATATTGTTTCTCCTGAATATTCCCTTTGCCCTGCACTGGAATGATCCGGAGCTTTCAGAAGGGCTGTTACTGATTTTTTCATCCCTGTCCGGCCTTACATAATAAAACCCGGACATAGCCTTGATTATCTGTCCCCTGTATGCCATCCTTACCCCCGGATCCTTCCGGATATCCAAGGTTTTATAGTATCATTCTGCCGTAAAATTTACGACCTGAGTCACTGTCTGCGGTGTTTCCTTTGTATCGTTTACTATCTGTCCGTTATCGTCCTCATATTCCACGTTTTCAAAGGTGGAATAGGTTATAGCCATCACTCCCGAAGGTGCCGTAACACCCGATATTGTAACCTGGGTGGGGAAGGAAGCTACCGGCTGGGAGTACAGCACCGAATTATCCACGCTTGAGGTGATCGTGATCTGCGCCGGAGTTCCCTCGGTATAGCCTTCGGGAGCTGCCACATCTATGCTTCCCCCAAAGGTTCCGGGTCCCTTACTTACCTTGAAGCTCACACTGGTACTGTCTCCTACGGTGGCCCCTGCTTCCGGGGACTGTGAGATTACGACCCCTGCTGCCACTGTGGCCGAGTTTTCCTCATTTACTTCGCCAAAGGAGATATCTGCAGCCGCCAGAGCCGCCTTTGCGGCGATTTCCGTCATACCCACAAGATCCGGAACGGTTTTCGTGGCAGCAGCCTTCGCACCGCTGCTTATGACGATCAGCACCTGGCTGCCTTCTTCTGCCTGGCTTCCTCCGGCCGGATTCTGTGAAATAACGTTGCCCGCTTTAACCTCATCGCTCTCCGCTTCGCTTTCTGCCACAGTGAAACCCGAGCTCTCAAGCTTAACACGGGCTTCCGCCTTTGAAAGACCGGAAATATCGGGAACCTCCACACCGTCTTCTCCTGTGCTTACGGAGAGGATAACGGTGGCGCCCTGTTCCACCTGATCTCCGGGATTGATGATATTCCCGTCCTCATCACTTACCTGTATCACACAGCCCTTCTCTATATCGGAAGAGGGCCTGTTTTCACTTGTGACCACAAGCCCAAGGGCAGTAAGCTTCGTTTTCGCATCGGCAAATACGATACCGCTCACATCCGTCATTGTAACCTTTTCGCCATCCTGAGCCTCCTCGGTATAGAGCTCGGTGGATGCGTCATCTGTGGGAACGGAGCTAAGAAGCCCGCTGTACTTTCTCACAAAAACAATGATTATTACGATCAGGATAATAACCGCAATGACCGCGAGAGCCGTCATCATGGTCTGCATTCCGGGATCCAGATCGTCATCATCATAATCATCGTCATCATCGCTTAAGCGCCGCTGTCTCTTTCTTGAGGAAGCGGCTCTTTCGGAAGCAGCCCGTTCTGAACGTATCCGTTCCTTACGCCTGTCCTCCCTGTTACTTCTGCCGGTGATAAAGGATTCTGCCTTCTTTCTGGCACTTTTTGTGTTTTTCTTCTGAACCGGCTTCTTATCCTTATTTGAGCTTTTTACACGTCTTTCTCTTCTCGGATAGTCGTCCTCAAGATCGTCATCGGAGTAATCATCCTCATAATCATCCCGGATATCCTCGTCATAGTCACCGGGATAGCTTTTAAGCTTCTCCTCCTGCTCCCTGCGCCTTGATATGGCATAAGCCTTCAGTACATCATCATTAAGGTCAACGGAACCCGTCTGCCTCTTTATATCCTCCTGCTCATTATCAGTGACGAGCTTTGTGGCACCTCCGGCAATATCCTCATTCCCGATGCGTCTGACAAAATTATCCTCCGGATTGGTGAGGGACCTTTTCAGATCAGCAATAAGCTCGGTCATGGTTGAATAACGCCTGTCTGGATTCTTTTCCGTGGATTTGTAGATGATCTGCTGGACACTGACAGGAATATCGTCCACGTAGTCTCTGGGATCCGGCATGGGCTCCTGTATCTGCTTTATGGCGATTGAAACCGTGGTCTCCCCGTCAAAGGGAACTCTACCGGTCACCATCTCGAAAAGTACTATACCCAGGGAATAAATATCGCTCTTTTCATCGGAATATCCGCCCCGCGCCTGCTCCGGTGAAGTATAATGCACCGAACCCATCACGTTTGACGTAATGGTATCACTGGTTGCGGCTCTTGCTATGCCGAAGTCCGTAACCTTTACCTTTCCCTCCTTGGAAATAATGATGTTCTGGGGCTTCACATCCCTGTGTATAACATGGTTCAGATGTGCGGCCTCCAGTCCCATGGAAACCTGTATTGTAATGCTCACGGCCTCTTTGACGGAAAGGCGGAGCTTCTTTTCGATGTAGTGCTTCAGGGTGATACCCTCTACAAGCTCCATTACTATATAGTAAAGCCCATCCTGCTGTCCTACGTCATAAACGTTTACTATATTCGGATGTATGAGCGCTGCCGCCGACTGGGCTTCTGTACGGAATTTCGCAACAAAATTACGGTCCTCCGAGTACTCACTCTTCAGGACCTTCACGGCAACAAAACGGTCCAGCCGGTGATCCTTCGCCTTATAGACGTCGCTCATCCCGCCGGCACCGATCTTACTTATTATTTCATAGCGCTCTCCTAAGAGCATTCCTTCTCTTAACATAGCCTTTCGCTCCGGTTCCCTGAGGTAAAACCGTTATATCTCCTCCGCAAAGGGTTCTATCACAATGACGCCGATATTATCCTTGCCGCCGTTCTTATTGGCAGCCTTGATAAGGGCATATACCATGCCCGCCACGTCATTCTCTCCTTCCATAACCATACGGATATCCTGATCCTCCACCATATTGGAAAGACCGTCCGTGCACATAAGTATCCTGTCCCCCTCCTGAAGGTGCATATCAAAAAAGTCTATCTTCAGATCCGGGGCAGCGCCTATAGCGCGTGTTATTATATTCTTGTCGGGATGTACCCTGGCTTCTTCCTTATCTATCCTGCCGGCCATAACCATTTCCTCCACCAGGGAATGATCCCTTGTGATCTGGACGATATCGTCATTGACCAGATAAAGCCGGCTGTCACCCACATTTGCCACATAGATATAGTCATCCACTATGGTGGCTGCCACGATAGTGGTTCCCATACCCTCATACTCGGGCTTTTTTTCCGCTTCTTCTATAAGTGCGTTATTGGCCTTTTCGATGGCCTCTCTTAATATCTTGATGGGGGTATCCTGCTCTGACACCTTTATGGCATCCACAACAGTGCGCGTAGTAAAAGAAGAGGCAAAATCACCGGCAGCATGGCCGCCCATGCCGTCTGCCACGATAAAGAGGTTCGGAAGGCTTCCCACCGGATTTTCCGATGAGAATACGAAGTCCTGATTGATTTGTCGTTTTCTGCCCACGTCGGTAGCGGAAAAAGTCTTAAACATGAAAAACAGCCTCCAGGTGCTTCCGCCGCAGTTGTCCGCAGGCACCATCTATATCTCTGCCCATTTCTCTCCTAATAGTAACATTAATTCCGTTTTTTTCAAGCACGGTTTTGAAGTCGGAAGCCCTCCTGATGCTGCTGCCCCGAAGTGCACGCTCCCTGACGGGGTTTACGGGGATAAGGTTTACATGGCAGTTCAGCCCCTTCAGGAGCCCGGAAAGCTCTGCCGCATCCTCAGGTGAATCATTTACATCCCGGGCAAGTGCATATTCGAAGGTAATCCTCCGGCCGGTCTTTTCATAATAATATTTTACTGCCTCCATAAGCTCTGCAATGCTGTATTTATTTGCTATCGGCATAAGACTGCGTCTCTTTTTGTCATTCGGCGCATGCAGTGAGATAGCGAGTGTTATTTGTTTCTTAAGCTCTGCAAGGCGCCTTATCTCAGGCACCAGGCCGCAGGTACTGACCGTGATATGTCTTTCCCCGATATTGAGCCCTTTTTCATCACTTATTATCTCCAGAAACTTAAGAAGTGCATCGTAGTTATCAAGAGGCTCGCCGCTTCCCATGATAACGATATTGGATATTCTTTCCCCGCTTTCTCTCTGGATGGAGTATACCTGATCCAGCATTTCCGAAGGGGTCAGATTTCTTATACAGCCGTCCAGGGTTGACGCGCAGAAACGGCAGCCCATGCGGCAGCCCACCTGGGATGAAATGCACACGCTGTTCCACTCCCTGTACCTCATCCAAACAGACTCTATTACGTTTCCGTCGGAAAGGCCGAAGAGATATTTTTTCGTGCCGTCCTCTTCCGAAATCTCTATGTCAACGGTTTCAAGGGCTGTATACTCTGTTTCGCTGCTTAAGAGCTCTTTTACGGTTTTCGGGATATTGCTCATTTCCCCGGGATTTCTTACCAGACGTGAATGCATCCAGGAAAAAAGCTGCTCCGCCCGGTACCTCTTCTCACCCTTCTCCAGTATGAAGTTTGTAAGCTCTTTCATATTGAGAGACTTAATATCGATCATAAATCCTCACATGTTTTCCATCCATCCTGAGGGCTTCTTATTTTGTCATCCTGAGGGCTTCTTATTCTGTCATCCTGAGGGCTTCTTATTTTGTCATCCTGAGGGCTTCAGCCCGAAGGATCTTTCCAAGCGGTCATGAAAGATTCTTCGCTTCGCTCAGAATGACACCATACAGCCTCAGAATGACACCATACAGCCTCAGAATGACACCATACAGCCTCAGAATGACGCTATCTCCTCAACCGGGTGCAGTATCCGGTCCGGTCGCGGTACCATTTTTTATGTAAACCGCATAATAAAACCCGTCGCCCTCACCCTCTCCGGGGAGTATCAGCTTTTCTTTGATCCTATGGTACCCAAAGCTCTCCCTGATCCAGCTGTCCTGCTCCGCTGTTTCCTCCCGTGTCACGGTACAGACGGAATAAATAAGATAGCCCCCGCACTTAAGAGAACAGTCCGCATTTTTAAGAATATCCCTTTGCAGCTTCTTTAAGGCAGGTATATCTTCAGGCTGCACCCTGTATTTCAGGTCATTTTTCCTGCCGGTCACACCGAGTCCGGAGCAGGGGAGATCTGCGATCACAAGATCATAGCTCTCCCTGTCTTCGTCAGGAATATCCGCACCCGAAGCATCAAGAACAGCTGTTTTTATTAATTCAAGACCAAGTCTTTCCTTATTTTCAACTATGAGAAGCCGCTTTTTTTCGGAAATATCCCGGGACTCCACAAAAAAAGCATCCCTTCCGGGAGCAAGGCCCCGTTCCTTCCTTTCACTTAAGAATGCGGTCAGTATCTCGGCACTGTGGCAGGATTTACCTCCCGGGGCGGCGCAGAGATCAAGTATCCGGAAGCTTTCAGGTCTGTCTTTATATAAGATCTCCCTGATCTCATCCCCGATCGACATGGAGCTTATATCCTGAACGGAAAAAAGCCCCTCCCTAAACTCTGCAAGGGAAGAGAGATCCCCGAAACCGCTTATGGAAAAAGCGTAGGGACGGTTTCTGACCTTCGAAGGCTCCAGTCCCTTTTCTCTGAGCTTCTTTTCCAGCTCATCCGGCTTTATCCTTGCAACATTTGTTCTTATGTAAACCGGTTGACTTTCCATAAAAGACCGGATTATGTCAACCGCTTTATCCGCTCCGTATTCATCACGAAACTTCTTAAAGATCCATTCCGGGCAGGAATATTTTATATGCGGCTCCTTTATGCTCTCAATATCAAAGCCCTCTCCGGCGATACGCCTCAAAACAGCGTTCACAAAGCCCGAAAGCCCTGACATATGTCTTTTCTTCACAAGGCGGACCGATTCGGAGCATACGGCATGCGGAGGAACCCCATCCATAAATAACAGTTGATACGTCCCCATTCTGAGGACATTTCTTATAAGGGGCTTCATTCTGCCGGTCCCTACATTGGAAAAGCGGTCGATCACATAGTCCAATGTGATCCGCCGCTCCACTGTTCCCTCAGAGAGTATCTTTATAAAAGCTCTGTCCTTCTTATCGGGATAGTCCCCCGTCAAAAAAACATCCTGGATTACAGAATTCAGCTTCTCTCCGCTTTTTTCGTATTTAAGGAGGATGTCGAGGGCCGTCTCCCGGAGATCTTTCTTCCCTTTAGTCACGCCTGCGGTTTCCTCCAAAAAGGAGAAGAAGCCTTAAGAGCTGCAGGATAGATGCCGCTGCAGCTGCAACATAGGTAAGTGCCGCAGCCGACAGCACCTCCTTCGTGCATTTCAACTCTTCAGAAGAAAGCATTCCGTTACTTTCAAGCTGTACCAGGGCTCTCTTACTGGCATCAAATTCCACGGGAAGGGTGACGAGCTGGAATAAAACCGCCAGTGAAAAAAGCCATATACCTATCGTTATAATCGTGTGACCCATACTTCCCATGAAGAGACCGATAATGCAGATAGGAAGACCCAGCCTGGATCCGAAATTCGCGGCAGGCACCAGGGCTGCCCTTATTGAAAGAGGAAGATAGCCGTCGGCATGCTGCATGACGTGTCCGCACTCATGTGCTGCTACACCGATAGCCGCCACCGATCCGGAACCGTAGACCGAATCCGAAAGATTAACCGTTTTTCTTGCAGGATTATAGTTATCTGTCAGTTCTCCCGGAATATGCTGTACGGAAACATCAGTTATTGTATTCCTTCTCAGTATCTCTTCAGCAGCCATTGCCCCTGTAATACCGCTCCCCGAGCGGACCTGAGAGTATTTTCTGAAGGTTGAGTTAACCTTGGCTGAAGCCGCCATAGATAAAATAGCGCCTATTATTACTAAAATATAGGTCCAGTTGTATGTGAGGGAATATAATCCCAT
>CADCQV010000096.1 GCA_902803625.1 uncultured Lachnospiraceae bacterium | reverse complement strand
CTACTTGCTCGTGTTGTTTGACGCCCAAAGTCAAATGGCTTTTTGAACAAGTTCAAACGCCATTTAGACTTTTGGCGTTTGTATCATACTATATTCTCTGTATTTCTCCGTGATAAAAAGATTCTTCGGGCTCCGCCCTCAGAATGACATTTGCTCCGCCCTCAGAATGACATTTGCTCCGCCCTCAGAATGACATTTAACCGGGGTCCTTCGTGATTCTCACGGTCTTCACTATCCGTCCCTTTACATAGGCGATGCGGAAGCGCCAGCCTCCGAATTCGGTTTCAAAATCCTCCCCGCTCTTCGGAATGTGCTTCAGCCTGTCTGTCATAAAGCCGTTCAGAGTCTCGTATCCCTCATCGGGGAATTCGATCTTCAGCCTCTCTCCGAGCTCACTAAGAGGCGTGAGGCCGTCGCAGATAAAGCTGTCATCACCCTGTGAACGGATCATCACCTCATCTTCATCAAATTCGTCCAGGATATTCCCGACTATCTCCTCCAGAATATCCTCCATACAGACTATTCCGGCGGTCTGGCCGTATTCGTCAACAACGATCACCATGTGTATCTTCTTCTGCTGCATTGATTTGAAAAGAAGATCGATCTTCCTGGTCTCAGGGATAAAATGGGCTTCTTTTATGATGCTTTCAAGCTCCTTTAAGCTCTTTCCCCTGTTCTCGCTCCTGACATTGGCCTTCATTACATCCTTGAAATGGATGATTCCGATGATATTGTCAATATTATCCTCGTATACGGGATAGCGGGAATTCTTCCCGTCAAGTACAAAGTCCGCCGTATCTTCCAGGGTCTCATTGCAGTCGATGCCGATGATATTCTCCCTGTGGGTCATTATATCATGGGCTTCCTTATCCCCGAATTCGAAGATATTATTTATCATAAGGGCTTCTGAGGAATCAAGCACTCCCTGGCTGTGTCCCTCATTTACCATTGATATTATCTCGTCTTCGTTGACATTATCCTTTTTTATAAGGTTTTTTAATATATTCATATGATTAAGCCGCCGAAAGTGCTGAATCACTGTTTTGTTACAATGAATTGCTCCGTTGCTTTCGCACTCAGGCAAAGGGATGCCGCTCCGACACGATCTCTCCCCTTTTTACATATACCCTGGGTATCCTTTTCCCGAGATCACAGGTAAACTCATAATTAAACCTGCCGCTAAGGCGCCCCAGCTCTTCGGCACTGATATAGCACTCTCCGTCCGATCCGAGGAGGATAACACTGTCCCCCTCTTCAGCCTCGGGGATCTTTGTCACATCCACCATAAACTGATCCATGCATATCCTTCCGAGGATAGGAGCGTACCTCCCGTGGATAAGAACATAGCCCCGGTTCGAAAGACTCCTCGGGTAACCGTCACCGTAACCCACCGGTATGGTGGCTATACGCCTTTCATTGATGGCCACATATGTTCCGCCGTAGCTCACCTCGTCTCCCGGCGCAATAGTCTTAATATATACGATATGGCTTTTCAGTTCAAGTGCGTTTCTGATCTCCGAACGCTTCAGGGGTACATCGTCACTAGGCCACATTCCGTACATCGTGATTCCTACCCGGACAAGATCCATATTCGCTTCCGGGTAAAGGATCAGCCCTGCGGAATTGGAGCAGTGCTTATAGCGGAAAAATACACCCTCATCCTCGCATAAAAAAATGAAATCCCTGAAAAGACCGATCTGACGCTCTGTAGTCTTTGCCATAGGCTCGTCAGCTTTTGCAAAATGGGTAAATATCCCTTCACTTACAACATTCGGAAGGGTCATCATATAGCGTACATCCTCAAGGGAGGAATCGTCGCACTTCACCCCGATACGGTTCATTCCCGTGTCGACTGCCAGGTGGAAATACACTTCCTTCCCCTGCCTCACGGCCTCCTTTGAAAGTGCCTCTGCCTGATCCCTCCTGAAGACCGCAGGACGTATCTCATATTTAACGATATCCTCATATGATTCCGGAAATGCAAAACCAAGGAGGATGATCGGCTTCTTTATCCCCTTTTCCCTTAGATCAAGAGCCTCCTCCACTGTGGCAACCGCGAAACCGAAGATATATTCCTCATCCTCCGTTTCCCGGGCTATCTCATAAGCCCCGTGTCCGTAACCGTCCGACTTTATAACGGCGATCATCCTCGAACCGGGTCTCATCTTCTTATAAAGCTCTGTCAGATTGTTGTGAACTGCGTCAAGATCGATGTACGCAGCCACTCTTTCATGAAGTTTCATTTTGTTTCCTTTTCAAAAAGATTCTTCGCGAAGGATCTTTCACCGAATATTCTCAATAATATCCGTCGCTATCACCCCGTGCTGTCCACATCTTTCCGAAGCCCGGTCCCCTGCCTTGCCATGGAGCGCAGTCCCCAATGCTGCCGCTCTTTCCGTATCCACACCCTGTGCGGCAAGAGCTGCGATCATCCCCGTAAGCACATCCCCGCTGCCCGCTGTTGCCATACCGTTATTACCGTTAAGGTTTATCACTATATCCTTATTGCTGAAGGCAGTAACAGTCCGGGAATCCTTTAATACCACGGTCACGTGATAGCCGGAGGCAAAGTCCGAGGCAACATCCATGATATGGGTCTTTACCTCCCGGACCGGTATCCCTGTAAGCCTTGACATCTCCATAAGGTGCGGAGTGATCACGGTTTCCGGCGATATGCCCGAAAGAAGCTCCGTATCATTGGAAATGATATTCAGGGCATCCGCATCGAGGATAAGGGGCCTGCTTCCCGCATTATCAAGAATAGCTTTGAGAAGCCTTACAGCGTTACTGTCCGTTCCGAGCCCCGGTCCCGCCGCAATGACACTGCACCAGGAGACAGCCTCCTTCACAATATCCTCTATAGTCTTTCCCTTATAGTCAAAAAGGGAGGTCTGCCCGTTCTTCTCTCCGGAAAAGCTGTCTTCACAGTAGGTCGTTACCAGTGCTTCCGGCAATGCGGTCTGTATGACAGCGCGGTTATTTTCGTGAGTAAGCACCCTGACCATCCCGCAGCCGGTTCTCAAGGCCGCCCGGGCTGACAAGAGAGCAGCTCCCGCTATCGTTTCGCTGCCGGCTGCGATAAGAACCTTTCCGTAGCTTCCCTTATTTGAATCCGTCAGCCTTTCAGGGAGCCTTATCTCATTATCTTCAAGATATGATATCCTGGGTCTCCTTTTCAGGGACTTTTCGGTGATGCCTATATTCCCCTCAATGAGTTTCCCGTTATACAGTGCTCCCGGAAACAGCACATTCCCGGGCTTCAGAAAGCCGCAGGACACCGTTTCATCCGCAAAGACCGCGACTCCCTGGACAGCAGCACTGTCCGCATCAATACCGCTCGGGATATCTATGGAGATCACATAAGCCCCCTGCTTTCTGCCGGCATTTATCCTATAAACAGAATCCGCATATTCCCCCTCTATCTTCCTTGACAGGGAGATACCGAAGAGCGCATCCACTATGATATCGTGATCCATAACAGGAATGGAGCCGAAGAAGACCGCATCCTCCTTTAAGGCCCTTACCGACAGGTACTGCTCCCTTTCAAGAGGAGACATCTTTTCCTCCTGCCCGACGAAGAGGAATTCCACGAAGATATCCCTTTCCATAAGGATCCGTCCGCAGGCAAAGCCGTCTCCGCCGTTATTCCCGGGACCGCATACGATAAGCACCTTCCTCCCGGAGCGGCTGCTTCCTCCCTCACCGGTATCATCAAGTCTCTTTATGACCCGTCCGGCGGTAAGGAGTGCGGCTCTTTCCATTAAAACAGCCGACGGAACATGCAGCTCCATGGCTGTCCGGCTGTCGGCGTCTCTCATTTCATCTCTGCTAAGGATAAAGCTCATATTATTCACCGGGCTTTTTTTCTTCCTTTTTCCCGGCTTCCCTTTCCCTTTCTTCCCTGATGGCCTCTCTCTTCGCGAGAAGTGCCTGGCGGGTTCCCTCTATGTCGTAGTCGATATCAAAAATATCCAGAACATCGGGACCGAAGATCCCCTGCATAAAGGTATAGAGCTGCACATTCACAAGCTCCATATGCTGCTTTCTTAAGATATTTCTCTTCAGCTCCATGCGCATGGACTTTATCCATCCGCCTATTTCTTCAATGTCCTTTGTATTACTCTTTATAAGAGCATAGCTCTCCCGCATGGTAAGAAGCATAAGCTCCGTATTCGCTTCCGCTATCTCCTTCGGAAGATCCAGAAGCTCGTCATTATAGGAATCCACCTTGTCATTTATCTCATCTATGAGGCGCTTACTCTCATCCAGCTTTTTCTTGGCGGCACTCCCTGCAGCAGCTCTTTCGGCTCCCTCCATATTGCTTACTATCTCATCCATGAGATTGTTCTTTAATTTCTTCAGATCCTTAAGCTCGTTATTGATCCTGCCCTGCTCTTTTACAAGCTTATTTATTGTATTCTCAAGCTCCTCCATACGGTCAGTCTTCCCAACCTCGGCCATAAGCTTATGCCACTTATTGTCGAGGGTAAGAGTAGGAACATTCTTCCCGAGTAAGGCTGCCCGGAAGCGCTCGTCATTTTTATCCTGAGACATAAATAATGTTTAACCCCTTCAGTTTCCGGTATCGGGCTCCTCCCCCTCCTTGACCCTGTTCAGATTGTAGGAAAGCCTCATAAGGCTCTCCGAAAGATGCACGGACTCAACTATCACGTCATCCGGCACCTCCAGATCCACGTGGGAGAAATTCCATATAGCCTTTATCCCGCAGGAAACCACGGTTGCAGCCGCCCCCACTGCCTGTGTCTTGGGGATTGCGATAACCGCGATATCAATATTATTCTTCTCAATAAAATCAGGGAGCTCGCTCATTGGCATGATGGGGACATTCCTTATATACTGCCCGACAAGAGCCGGATTCACATCAAAGGCACCCTTGACGATAAAACCCCTGTTTGCGAAATTCCCATAGCCCGCCAGGGCACTTCCGAGGTTCCCGGCACCGATTATTATCACATTATGCTCCTGATCGAGACCCAGTATCTTGCCGATCTCGTCATAGAGATACTTTACATTGTAGCCGTAGCCCTGCTGACCGAAGCCGCCGAAATTATTCAGATCCTGTCTTATCTGGGAAGCCGTGACATGCATTATCTGGGACAGATCCTGGGAAGAGATCTTCTCCACTCCTGCGTCCCTCAGCTCTCCCAGAAATCTGAAGTACCGGGGAAGCCGTCTTATGACTGCTCTTGAAATCTCTTTTTCCGACATAATACACCGATCCGGACAAATATTCCGTTAAATCAAAGATCCTTTACTGACGTAACCACCACTGGCATAACCATCACTGTCATTCTGAGCGAAGCGAAGAATCTTTTTTTTCCTTGTGTAAAGATCCTTCGCTGGCGCTCAGGATGACATTTGCCTGACAACCGTCCTTTGTAAAGCCACAGAATAAAGTATAGTGAATTGTTAAGAAACTGTCAATCTGCCTGAAGGGACTCCCAGCGGTTCATAAGCTCCTTTAATTTTTCCTCAAGCAGAGAAAGCTCCGTGGTAAGCTCATTCAATTTTGGGGCATCCGCAGCTATTTCCGGATCCGTCAAAAGCTTATTTATTTCTGCCATCCTGTTCTCATTTGTGTCTATCTCATCTTCCAGACGCTTTATATCATTCTGCTGCTTTCTGATCCTTGCCTGCTCTGCCTTCTGCTCAGCCCAGGACAGGGCATTTTCATCCGCTTCACCATTTCTTACGTTATTTCCCTTATTCCCTTTTTCTTCTGATGGCTCTCTGACCGGATCCTCCCTTTTTTCCAGATAATAATCATAGTTTCCGGGATAAT
>CADCQV010000095.1 GCA_902803625.1 uncultured Lachnospiraceae bacterium | reverse complement strand
GCACGGTGGATGGGGAAGATAGCACTCCCCTGCTTAAGGAAGATAAGTGATCCCACCAGCGGACTTTTCATGTTCAGGAAGGAATGTATAGAGAAGGCAGACCTCCAGCCTGTGGGCTGGAAGATCATGGTTGAGGTACTCGCGATGAGCGAGTACGGAACCGTTGTGGAGATTCCTTATGTATTTCAGGACAGGGAGAGCGGAGAGTCGAAGCTCAGCGGCAAGGTGACGATGCAGTATATTGAGCAGCTCTTTATGCTTATGAAGCGTGCTACCAAGAGAAAGGGAATAACCGTCATAAGGTGGAGCGAGAAGTATACGGAGAATATGGTGAAGAAGTATCTCGGAAAAGAAAATGAAAAAACTATTTAGCGAATATATAAAGATACGGGGCGCAAAAGCGCATAATCTCAAGAATCTGAATATAGACATACCCAGAAATGAAATGGTGGTGCTTACAGGGCTTTCCGGTTCCGGAAAGTCCTCACTTGCCTTTGACACCATTTATGCGGAGGGACAGAGGAGATATATGGAATCCCTGTCCTCCTATTCACGGCAGTTCCTGGGACAGATGGAAAAGCCTGAGGTGGAGTCCATAGAGGGACTTCCCCCGGCGATCTCCATAGACCAGAAATCCACCAACAGAAATCCCCGTTCCACAGTGGGAACTGTCACGGAGATATACGATTATTTCAGGCTGCTCTATGCCAGAGTGGGTACGCCCCACTGTCCGGAGTGCGGAAGGGTAATTGAGCGGCAGACAGTGGACCAGATGACGGACCGGATCATGGAGCTCCCGGAAAAAACGAAGATACAGCTCCTGTCACCTGTTGTAAGGGGCAGGAAGGGACGCCATGAGAAGGTTTTCGAGCGGGCGAAAAGGAGCGGCTACGTCAGGGTCATGGTGGACGGCAGCATGTACGATCTGTCCGAAGAGATAAAGCTTGATAAGAATATCAAGCATAATATAGAGATAGTGGTGGACCGGCTTGTCATAAAAGAGGGAATAGAGCGGAGGCTCACGGATTCCATAGAAAACGTCCTCGCCCTGTCCGACGGCCTTATGATAGTCGATATCCCCGGAGGTGAGCAGCTCAATTTTTCCGAGAGCTTCTCCTGTCCCGACTGCGGCATAAGTATAGAGGAAATAGAGCCGAGAAGCTTTTCCTTCAATAATCCCTTCGGAGCCTGTCCGGACTGTCTGGGTCTGGGGTACCATACTGAATTTGACGAGGATCTGATGATCCCCGATAAGAGCCTGTCCTTTAATGAGGGCTGTGTCCAGGCCATGGGCTGGGTTTCCAGTAAGGACGAGGGCAGCTTTTCCCATGCTGTGATCAGGGCTATGGGAGAGCAGTACGGCTTTTCTCTCGATACACCCTACGAGGACATTCCGGAGGAGGCAAGATACGCCTTTATTCACGGTACGGGCGGTAAGGTATTGAAGGTACGTTATAAGGGGCAGAGATCCGAGGGAACCTATGACGTGCCCTTTGAGGGCCTTATAAAAAATATGGAACAGAGGTACAGGGAGACCTCCTCCGAGTACACCAAGGCAGAATATGAAAAGTATATGACCGTAAGTCCCTGCGACAGCTGCAAGGGTATGAGGCTGAAGCCAAGCTCTCTTGCGGTGACTGTGGGTGACAGGAATATTTATGAGGTAACGAGCCTCGCAATAAGGGAGCTTCTTGATTTTATGGATAATCTTTCCCTGACGGAGCATCAGATGCTCATAGGGAAAAGAATCGTGAGGGAAATAAGATCCAGGGTACAGTTCCTTATCGATGTTGGTCTTGACTATCTGACCCTTTCCAGGGCAACCTCCTCCCTTTCCGGCGGAGAGGCACAGAGGATAAGGCTTGCGACCCAGATAGGTTCGGGACTGGTGGGAGTGGCCTATATCCTGGACGAGCCCAGTATCGGGCTTCATCAGAGGGATAACGGGAAGCTCATCGCCTCATTAAAAAAGCTCAGGGATCTCGGAAATACCCTTATAGTGGTGGAGCATGACGAGGAGACCATGCGGGAAGCGGACAGGGTGATAGACATTGGCCCCGGAGCCGGCTCCCATGGCGGAGAGGTTGTGGCCGAGGGAACGGCAGAGGAGATAGAAAAGATAAAGGAGTCGGTCACCGGACAATATCTTTCCGGAGAGCTGGAGATCCCCATGCCGGACGAAAGACGGAAGCCCACGGGCTTTATAAAAATAGTGGGAGCGAAGGAGAATAATCTGAAGGATGTGACGGTGGATATACCGCTTGGAGTGATGACGGTGGTAACCGGGGTTTCAGGATCCGGAAAATCCTCCCTCATAAATGAGGTTCTGAACAAGGCACTTTCAAGGAAGCTGAACAGGGCCTTTACCCAGCCCGGAAAGCATAAGAGGATAGAGGGGACGGAGCAGCTGGACAAGGTCATAGATATTGACCAGTCACCGATAGGCCGGACCCCGAGGAGTAATCCCGCAACCTACACCGGAGTATTTGATATCATAAGGGATCTTTTTGCCGCTACGGTTGACGCAAAGGAGAGGGGCTACAATAAGGGCAGATTCTCCTTTAACGTAAAGGGCGGGAGATGTGAGGCATGCAGCGGGGACGGCATAGTAAAGATCGAGATGCACTTCCTGCCGGATGTTTACGTGCCCTGCGAGGTCTGCCACGGACAGCGTTATAACAGGGAGACCCTGGACGTCAGGTACAAGGGAAAGAATATCTATGAAGTACTGGATATGACAGTTGAGGAAGCCCTTGGCTTTTTTGAGAACGTGGAGTCGGTCCGGAGAAAGATACAGACGCTCTACGATGTGGGCTTGGGATACATAAAGCTGGGGCAGCCCTCCACACAGCTCTCCGGCGGTGAAGCGCAGAGAGTAAAGCTTTCAACTGAATTGAGTCGCAGGGGAACGGGAAAGACTATCTATATCCTGGACGAGCCCACAACGGGACTGCATTTCGAGGATGTGAGGAAGCTCGTGGAGATACTCCGGAGGCTTTCCGATAACGGCAATACCGTCGTGGTCATAGAGCACAATCTGGATGTGATAAAATGCGCCGACTATATCATCGATATGGGACCCGAGGGGGGAGACGGCGGCGGAACGGTGGTGGCATACGGCACGCCGGAAAAGGTGGCCGCTTCAAAGGCTTCGTTTACGGGACAGTACATAAAGCAGATCCTGGCAAGGGAAAAGAAGAGGAGAGCCGGAAGGAGAGGCGCGGCCAAGGCTCCGGTAAAAAAATCAGAAAAATCATAAAACAGGGTAAAGTTTATCCGGAATACTGCCGATAATCATTCAAAGGAATTTAATTTTAGTCATGCATGGATGCTGTACCGCCCCGGGCGGAGGTTTTTCATGCGTGGCTTTCTTTCTTTTTTAATTTTTCGGATATTGTCAACGCATCATTTTCGGGTATAATTATTCTGTTATAGTGTGTTAAAACAGAACATAGTCTCCTGTGAAGACTGAAAGGGGAACGAAAATGGTCGCAACAGACATAGGAATTGATCTCGGAACAGCCAGCATACTGGTATATATCAGAGGGAAGGGTGTGGTTTTGAAGGAGCCCTCGGTGGTGGCTTTTGACCGGGATACAAATAAGATAAAGGCAATCGGAGAAGATGCCAGACTGATGCTGGGACGTACACCGGGAAATATAGTGGCGGTCAGACCTCTGAGACAGGGTGTCATATCGGACTATACGGTTACGGAGAAGATGCTGAAATACTTTATCCAGAAGGCAGTGGGGAAAAAGACCTTCAGAAAGCCGAGGATAAGCGTATGTGTACCCAGCGGGGTTACTGAGGTGGAACAGAAGGCGGTTGAGGATGCCGCTTACCAGGCCGGAGCCAGGGAGGTATCCATCATAGAGGAACCCATAGCCGCAGCCATCGGAGCGGGGATTGATATTTCAAAGCCCTGCGGGAATATGATAGTCGATATCGGCGGCGGAACAACGGATATCGCAGTGATCTCACTCGGGGGAACCGTGGTGTCCACCTCGATAAAGATAGCGGGAGACGACTTTGACGAAGCCATAGTCCGCTATATGAGAAAGAAGCATAAGCTCCTTATCGGTGAAAGAACCGCCGAGGATCTGAAGATAAAGATCGGAACCGCTTTCAACATGCCGGATAATGACAGCATGAGCGTCAGGGGACGTGATCTGGTGACGGGACTTCCGAAGACTGTGGAGGTAAGCAGTGAGGAAACCGAGGAGGCTCTGAGAGAGACCACCTCCCAGATAGTGGAAGCGATACATGGTGTACTGGAAAAGACACCTCCCGAGCTTGCGGCGGATATTGCCGACAGGGGCATAGTCCTTACCGGAGGGGGAAGCCTGCTTCGCGGACTGGAGGAGCTCATAGCGGACAGAACGGGAATCACGACCATGACCGCGGAGGATCCGATGACCGCAGTAGCCGTAGGAACGGGAAGATATGTGGAATTCCTCGCGGGATACCGGAAGGAGCTCTGAATAGATTAATTGGCTGAATGAGCCGTATCTGATAAGGATCCTGAGGGACCGGGAGAGATACTTGAGCGGAAAGGAAACGTCAATTGGTAAAGGGTCTATACACCGCATACACGGGAATGATAAACGAACAGAACCGTATGGATACCCTGGCAAACAACCTTGCCAATGTGGATACCACGGGCTTCAAGAAGGAGGGCGCAACCAGCCAGGCCTTCGGAGATATTCTGAAGTATGAGATAAAGGACAAGTCGGAGTATTATCTCACGAAGCGTATGGGTGCCACGAATCCCGGAGTCAGGATAGGTGAAAACTATACCAACTGGGACGAAGGCTCCTTCCACGAAACGGACAATACCTTTGATCTGGCTCTGAGCGGTGCCGGGTTTTTCAGGATAGAATTTACGGACAAGGAGGGCGTCACCTCCACGAAGTACACAAGGGACGGCTCCTTTACACTGAATCAGCTGGGAGATCTGGTGACCAAGGACGGGGATTATGTTTTGAGCGATATGGGCACCCATATCAGGCTTGATCCGAATATGTCGGCATCGATCAATACCATGGGAGAGATCTACCAGGATGATGAGCTGGTCGCAACCATCGGAACCACGGATTTCGTGGACTATAATTTCCTGGAGCACTACGGGGAGAATCTGTGGCAGACCGTTCCCGGGGTACAGGAGCAGGAGGCGGATGTGAGGATCCTTTCCGGGTATCTGGAGCAGTCCAATGTAAATACCGTAGAGGAAATGGTGAATATGATCGCCATCCAGAGACAGTATGAATCCAATCAGAAGGTCATTACGACTATTGACAAGACCTTGCAGATAGCAGCCAATGATCTCGGAAGACCCGGATAACGGGCTTAATATAAGGAGGTAAAAGATATGGTACGTTCTTTATGGTCAGCAGCCACCGGAATGATCGCACAGCAGAATAATGTTGATACCATAGCCAATAACCTGGCGAATGTAAACACTACAGCCTATAAGATGGAGGTCAATGAGTTCAAGTCCCTCCTGTACCAGACGATCCAGACCAGGACAACCACTGCGAACGGCGTAAATAAGCCTATAGGCGCCCAGGTGGGACTGGGTGTCAGGAATGCATCCATTACCTCCGAATTCGGACAGGGATCTCTTCTGGAATCGGAGAATCCCACGGCGGTTGCTCTCAGCAACAACCAGGGGACAGGCTTCTTCGGTATACAGGGAGAGGACGGAAATACCTATTATACAAGGAACGGAGATTTTGTATTTGCCCTCAATGAAGGGAATACACTCACACTCACAACCACCAGCGGCCTCAGGGTCTTAGGCTCCAACGGACAGGTTCTGACCCTTCCCGGGAACTATATTGCGGACAAGATAAGGATAGATACGGACGGAACCCTTATGTATCCTGACGATGACGGAAATCTCGAGCCCCTTCCCAATAATTTCACCATAGGGGTGTGGCAGTTCCAGAATCCAAAGGGACTGGACAAGGTCGGAGACAGCCTTTATTCCGTCAGCGCGGCTTCCGGCGTGGCAATGAATGAGGCAACGAACCCCAATGTCACAAAATCCGATATAGTGCAGGGCTATCTCGAGGGCTCCAACGTTCAGATCGCAGAGGAAATGGTAAATCTGATAATAGCACAGAGAGCCTACGAATCAAATTCAAAGGTCATCACTACAACGGATGATATGATGCAGCTTGCAAACCAGCTGAAGAGTTGATAGAGGCAGGTATTGAATAAGGAGTGACGGTATGGATCTGACTTCTCTCGGTACGGACTACGCGTCCGAGCTCGCGACAAATGCCATGAAAAATGCGGAGAATTCCGCCATAGCGAAAAAGGATCTGTCGAAGGCTTCCGATGAAGAGCTGATGGATGCCTGCAAGCAGTTCGAGGAATATTTTGTGGAGCAGATCTTTAAGACGGCAATGAAGAGTACCACACTTCTTTCCGACGATGACAGCTCATCCACCTATATCAGCGCAATGAAGGACCGGAATCTGGATCTCTATACGAAGGAGATGGCTTCTTCGGCCTCAAAGACCGGACAGGTGGGTCTGGCAAAGGAGCTCTATGAGCAGATGAAGAAGTCCCAGGGGGTGACTCTGGAGGAGGCTTTGAAGAAGAATGCGGAAAAGGAAGCGGGGGAAAGCAGTGACCCTCAGGAAAAAGATCCTTCGCTGACGCTCAGGATGACAGGGGAAGAAGCAGCAGGAACCACAGGGGAAGAAGCAGCAGGAACGACTGCGGAAGAAGCAGCAGGAACCACAGGGGAAGAAGCAGCAG
>CADCQV010000094.1 GCA_902803625.1 uncultured Lachnospiraceae bacterium | reverse complement strand
TCCCGTTGATCTCCGTAAGCTCGGATACCGAAGCCGTATTGATATTGACAAGTCCCTTTGCCTCCGCTCCGCCTGACATACCCGGCATCTCTCCCTGTGCGCCCGGTCCGCCGGTATTGGCTGCCGCGCTCCCGCTTTCCTCATATTCCTGCCGGTCAGGAACCCTGATGACCGATCCGTCGGTTACGGTTGCCGCAAGGTTCAGAGCCTCTGCTGCCGCATCTTCCCTAAAGCCGCCTGCGGAATCTATTACCCTGAATACCCTTGTGCCTGAAGGCACCTCATATACTCCGGGCTTCCTGACGGCTCCGGTGAGATATACAAAGCAGCTCTCTGCCGGTTCCGCCTCCTCCTGCTCTTCAGCTTCCTCCGTCCCTGACGGATCCATTTGCAGGTCTGAAGCCTCCGCCGGAGTCTCCCTGTTACTTATCACTATCTCCTCATCTTCGCCGCATCCGCAGAAACAGAGGACTAAGGCGAGGATGACCATGCCACATATTCTTTTTTTCAATTTTACACCTGACCTTCCTCCGCCAGGCGTCCCAAATGTAAGGTAATTATATTCTCAGGATGTAAAAAAAACAACAGGCTATTTAACGATTCTGTAATACTTTTGTTAATATTTCGTACATTCTGTCAATGTGTTCTTTTTCTATGACAAGGGGAGGAACAAAACGGATAATATTGGCTCCCGCACTGATCAAAAGCAGGCCCTCCTTCTGGCAGTCCCTGATGATGTCCCCCACGGGAACACTGAATTCCAGTCCCTGCATAAAGCCCTTACCCCGGTGGGCGGTGACGATATCAAATTCCGTTTTTATGCTTTCCAGCTTTTCACTAAGGTATGGTGTAAGCTCCCTTACATGCCTCATGATATCCTTTTCCTCATATTCATCGAGAACAGCCATTACCGCAGCACCGGCCAGAGGATTCCCGCCGTACGTGGATCCATGATCCCCGGGTTTAAGAGACTTTTCCGCAACCCTCTCTGTCATCAGGAAGGCTCCCACCGGGAAGCCGCAGCCAAGAGCCTTGGCGGCGGTCATTATATCCGGCTTTATCCCATACTCCTCAAAGGCAAACATATATCCCGTCCTGCCCATTCCGCACTGTATCTCGTCAAGGATGAGAAGAATGTCCCTTTCGCTGCACAGCTCCCTTAAGTCCTTCAGGAAGCCCTCATCGGCGGGATAAATACCTCCCTCTCCCTGCAGAGTCTCGGTGATGACAGCGCAGGTCTTATCCGTTATGGCATTCTTTACGCTGTCAAGATTATTAAACTCCGCAAACTTTATATGTCCGATGCCCGTTCCGAAGGCCTCCCTGTAATGGGCATTTCCCGTTACGGACAGAGCTCCCATGCTCCTTCCGTGGAAGCTGTTTTCCATAGCTATTATCTCATAATCGTCCGCCGGCTTTTTGGTAAAAGCATATTTAAGCGCCGACTTTATGGCTCCCTCTATGGCCTCCGTCCCGCTGTTTGTGAAGAATACCCTGTCCATTCCGCTTATCCGGCAAAGCTCTCCCGCTGCTATAACCGCGGGCGCATTGTAATAGAGGTTACTGGTATGGATAAGCTTGTCAATCTGCCTTTTCAGGGCGTCATTATATACCTTGTTCCCGTATCCCAGGGCAAATACCGCTATCCCCGCAGAAAAATCCAGATATTCCTTTCCGTCTGCATCATAAAGATAAACGCCCTTTCCGTGATCCAGAACTATCGGAAACCTGTTGTATGTGTGAAGGAGATTCTTCTCCCCCTTTTCCATGTAAACTTCAGATGTGCTCATTTTACCATCACCGTTCCTATTCCTTTATTTGTGAATACCTCCAGAAGAAGGCAGTGGAGTATCCTCCCGTCCAGGATGTGGACATTGTTTACCCCGTTCCTTACGGCATCTATGCAGTTCCCGAGCTTCGGTATCATCCCTCCGCCGATATAGCCGCTGTTTAAGAGTTCCTCCGCTTCGTCCGCAGTGATACGGGAAATGAAGCTTGATCTGTCATTGATGTCCTTATATAAGCCCTCAATATCCGTAAGAAATGCAAGCTTCTCCGCATTCACGGCCTTTGCGATGGCACAGGCCGCATCGTCCGCATTAATGTTGTAGGTATTGTATTCACCGTCCAGTCCGGTGGGTGCCACAACAGGCAGAAAGTCCTTTTCCAGAAGATCAAAGAGTATTTTCGGG
>CADCQV010000093.1 GCA_902803625.1 uncultured Lachnospiraceae bacterium | reverse complement strand
TTTTTTATTCTCCTTTCAAAATATCGCCTGTTTTAATCTTCACTCCGAGCAAAAAATCGTGTGAGGACATTCTTTTCTTCCCCTCCAGCTGCAATTCTTCAATAACGAGTGCACCGTTTCCACACTTTACCGTAAAATCATCTTTTGTAACGCTTATTATTTCTCCAAATTTTACCGTATCGTCTGTAATAATATCCTCAGTAACACGTGCTTTCCATATTTTTAAGGTTTTTTCGCCGTATTTTGTCCAGGCACTGGGCCAGGGATTCAAGGCCCGGATCATCCTCTCCAGCCAGACTGCATCCCCGGAAAAATCCAAACGCCCGCTATTCTTTTTCAAAAGTGCTGCATATGACGATTTTGAGTTGTCCTGGGGAACAAAAGCAGCTTTTCCATCTCTTAAATCCGATACAGCCTGAATCACCAGGGATGCCCCTAATTCAGCCAGCTTATCAAAAAGACTGCCTCCGGTCTCATCCGGAGCGATTGGGATACTGCGCTTGAGAATAATATCCCCCGTATCAAGTCCCTCATCCATCCGCATTATGGTAACGCCCGTTTCCTTTTTTCCATCCATAATGCAGCTCTGAATTGGTGATGCTCCTCTGTATTCCGGAAGAAGGGAGGCGTGTATATTGATACATCCATACTTCGGGATCTCAAGTATCTCCTTTGAAAGGATCTGACCGAAGGCCGCCACTATTATAAGATCCGGTGCTTTCTCCCTGATATGCTGTACAGCGTAGGCTTCCTTTACCTTTTCCGGCTGAAAAACCTCTATTCCTTTCTCCAGGGCATATTCCTTGACGGGGCTAATGGCTATCCCCTTTCCCCTGCCCTTTGCTCTGTCAGGCTGGGTGACTGCCATCACGACGTCCTCCCCGCTTTCGGAAAGCCTTCGGAGTGCTGCGGAAGCGAAATCCGGAGTTCCCATAAAGACGATACGCATTTACTCACTCTCCTCTTCCGTTACCGCTTCCATTTCCTCCACGTCGTGCAGTCCATCCTCTGCCAGATCTACATAAAGCTTTCCGTCCAGATGGTCAAGCTCATGACATATAGCCCTGGCCAGAAGCTCTGTTCCTTCAAGCTCCTTCTGCTCCATATTCTCGTCATAATATGAGACCCTGGCATAATTCGGTCTCGTTACCACACCGTACTTTCCCGGTACGGAAAGACAGCCCTCATTTCCTCTCTGCTCTCCGCTGGTTTCCAAAAGGACCGGATTTATCAGTACATGCGGGTCTTCCCCGATATCGATTACGATTATCCTCTTCAATATCCCGATCTGCGGTGCAGCAAGTCCCACACCGTCCGCTTCATACAGGGTTTCAAACATATCGTCGATCAGTTCTTTTACCCGTGGCGTCACTTCTTTTACTTCCCTGCACTTCTTCTGCAGGATCTCGTCACCGATCTCCCTTATCTGTCTCAAAGCCATTATCTGTCAATTACCTCATTTCATCTTTCTTCACAGCGGATCAAAGTCATATGACACAAAGGTATCATATCTATTTTCGTCACGCCTGTTATTTTCTATCTTTTCCCTTATTTCCGTAAGCTTTCCGTAGTCTCCGTCCCTGATATAGAAAACCTCGCGGAAAACATCCTTTATCTTCGAGATCACATCCGGTGCAGGTCCTATCACCTGACGGGGCTGCCCTTCTTCCCCGGCGGAGATACTTTCCCCTCCCGAAAGTCCTGATCCTTCCCCTCCGGAAGATCCTGTTCCTTCCCCTGCGGAAAGTACGTATCCATCCCCTGCGGAAAGGCTTCCCCTTGCCAGACCGGCAAGGCGGGCGGCCTCCATTTTTACCTTTTCTTCATCCCTGCCCTCAATAAGAACCTTCAGAAGATGTGAAACCGGAGGGTAGGACATAAGCTCCCTGAACATTATCTCTTTTGAATAAAACATATTATAATCCTGTTGGGCTGCGGCTTCAATACTGTAATGCTCCGGTTCGTAGGTCTGTATCACCACCTCCCCGGCACTCTTCCCTCTTCCGGCTCTTCCCGCTGCCTGGGTAAGAAGATCAAAGGTGCGCTCGGCGGACCGATAGTCCGAAGAGTTTAAGGAGAGATCCGCAAGTATTATTCCCACAAGGGTTACAAGCGGGAAGTCATGCCCCTTTACTATCATCTGTGTGCCGATCAGGATATCGGCCTTATGATCCTTAAAGTCAGAAAGTATCCTGTCATAGTCATCCTTATGTCTTAACGTGTCCCCGTCCATCCTTAAGATCCGTACATCCGGAAAAAGCTTACTTACCCCCTCCTCAATCTGCTCGGTTCCTGCTCTCATACCTCCAATGTACTTTGAACCGCATACAGGGCAGACTTTCACGGCTTTCTCCCTGTAGCCGCAGTAGTGACAGGTCAGAAAACCGTCCCTGTGTGAGGTTAATGACACATCACAATGCGGACATTTCATCACGTGGCCGCAGCTTCTGCAGCTTACAAAGCCGGAATACCCTCTCCGGTTCAAGAAGAGCATTACCTGCTCATTCTTACGGAGCCTGTCCCCCATCAGATCCTGGAGCTTCAGGGAAAACATGGAACGGTTTCCTTTTCTCAATTCATTCCTTAAGTCAACGATACTTACCTCAGGGAGACTCCCTCCGGTAGGGCGTTTTTCCATGGTAAACAGCCGGTACTCTCCCCGTCTTGCCCTGTACTCCGCATCAACGGAGGGTGTGGCGGAGCCGAGGACAAGCATTGCGCCCGCGTTAAATGCCCGTTCCCCTGCAGTCTCCCTTGCGTGGTATTTCGGCATATTATCGGCCTTGTAGCTGTTCTCATGCTCCTCATCTATTATTATTATCCCAAGGTCATTAAATGGAGTAAAAAGCGCCGAGCGGGGACCTATCATAATATCTATCTCACCGTTTCGTGCTCTCTCGTACTGATCGTATCTCTCCCCTTGAGAAAGGCGGCTATGCATATAGGAAACCCTGTCGCCGAAGCGCTGGTGAAAGCGCATAACGGTTTGAAAGGTAAGGGCGATCTCCGGGATCAGCATGATCGCCTGTTTTCCTCCTCTCACCACATGCGCTATCATTTCGATATAGAGAAGGGTCTTTCCCGAGCCCGTAACACCTCTTATCAGGCAGGTCTCCCTTAAACCCATATCATAATCATGGATAAAGCTTTCATATATCAGCTTCTGCTCATCGGAAAAAGAAAGAATCCCTGACTTTTCTCCGGAACGGATACCCGGATTCCTGTACTCCCGAAGAGCCTCAAGTCTTATATAACCCTTATCCTCCAGGGCTTTCAACACACTCTTTCCTACATTCAGCTTATCCGTAAGGAGGGCAGCATCTATCTCACCCGTCCCGGCCAGAGCCCTTAATACACGTTCTCTTGCGGTATAATGCTTCTTACCCGAGATATCCGCTTCTTTAAGTAACTCCTCAGGGCTTTTAAGCGGGATGATATTCACCCTCTTTCTTTCCCTGACCGACTTCTTTATCGGAAAAACCACCTTCAGAGCCTGCGACAGCGTTCCACCGTAGTGGTTTTTTATCCAGAAGGCAAGTTTAATAAGC
>CADCQV010000092.1 GCA_902803625.1 uncultured Lachnospiraceae bacterium | reverse complement strand
TCGCTCAGAATGACACTAACTTAACGCCATTGCAACGGAGCCTTTCCGATCTTATATATCTTCATAAGCTTTTCGATATCGTCAATCGATAGAGAGAAAGAAGAATCACTTATGAATATATCGAGTCAGGGATGCTTTCTATTGAAAATGCCCAGGAAAAGCTCCACATAACTTTTCAGGGTCTTCACTGCTTTTCTCTCCTCCTTGCTGCTTCCACGAAGCTTAAAGGTGACCTTTGTGTACCCGCGCTTGGGCTTTGTGGCTACCACCTTCTTTATGCTTATTCCGCTTGAACTACCGTCAGAAGTCGATATTACCGCGGTATAGCTTAACTTACTCAGTACCTCACGTTTGGTTTTTGCAGAAGGTATGGAGCTGACTGCAACATTGTCAAGTGATGAATTTGTAAGTATTGAAAAACAGGTAAAACAGATATGGAAGTAATACTTCTCATAGCTCGTGAATCGATAGAAAAAGCAGTTATAAAATGATATAATGACTCTGCAAATGAGATGTATTGTCTATTAATACCTCTGCGTTGAAATCCCTCAGTTCATCAGGTTTTAAGCAGTAAAGGAGTTATTTTGGATAAATCCAGAATGGAACAATATCATTCCCTGTTTGAACGAATGATCAGATGCATGACGGACAGAGAGAACTTTGACCGTAATGAGTTCGTGCAGATATTGAAAGACTTAAGCATACTCTTCCGTCTCTCAAAGGGAGTGACGGAGTTTTACCGGTCTGAGAGTGCGGAAAAATCCGGTGATGGTGAGATCATGATAGATTACGACACCGGAAAGAAGGATCACCCCGTGATCCAGAAGCGTATACTATCCAAGTCCAAATCCGTAATAATATCAACACTTTACATGGCCGATGAGGAACCTCCTCTTGAAAAAGATGAACTGAACAAACTTGATCTTATACTTAGCGCACTTGTAAGCTTTATAGCCCGTAACCGTTTTGAGACATCTACGGAAATGCTGGGCTATTACGACGATGACAATTACCCGAACCTCCGTTTCTTCAAGCGTTATCTGGAAACCCTGATCTCAGGACATAATATTTCCGGGAAGACAATGCTCTGCTTCAATCTCCGTAATTTCTCGGGTATTAATCAGGATATTGGCAGAGACGGAGGGGATATTGCTCTTAGGAACTATTTTGAAACCCTGAAATCGGCCGCAGGGGATGATGGAATGATCTGCCGGATCGGCGGTGATAACTTTGCCATGGCTTTTAGCAGGGAATATACGGATGAGATCCTTCATATCCTTTCCGGATTTCCCGTTATCTATGATCCTAATGGAAAAAACAGGGTTCTTATCTCTGCATCTGCCGGAATCTATGATATTCCCGACGATAATCCACCGACAAACCCCGGAGAAGTTATCGGGGCAATATACACGGCATTGCTGACCGCAAAGCATAATCCGGAAACCCCTTTCATTTACTACGACCAAAAAATGATTGCCACGCGTGAAAAGGCAGCACAGGTACAGCTTCTTTTCCCAAAGGCACTTGAAAACAATGAATTCAGAGTTTTCTATCAGCCGAAAGTGGATATTGAAAGCGGAAGGATCATGGGTGCAGAGGCACTTTGCAGATGGTTCCGCGATGGACAGATGATTCCGCCCGGAGAATTTATTCCTGTACTGGAGCAGAGTCCGGATATCTGCCGTCTGGATTTTCATATACTTGATCTTGTATGCAGGGATATCCGAAGGTGGCTTGATGCGGAAATGCCTGTAGTAAGGGTTTCTGTCAATTTATCGCGGAAACATCTGGCTGATGTGGATCTTCAGAAGCATATACTTGATATTATCGACAGTCACAGGATCCCTCACCAATACATTGAAATAGAGCTGACAGAAACTGCCACTGAAGTAGGATTCAGGGCTTTGAAACGGGTTGCCGGAGAACTTCAGGACAACGGCTTCTGTATCTCTGTTGATGATTTCGGAATGGGATATTCCTCCCTGAACCTTATCCGGGAGATCCCCTGGAATGTACTGAAAATTGACCGCTGTTTTCTTCCGACGGATAGTGATGACGAAAACAGCAGCACAAGTCTGATGTACGGCCATGTAATATCCATGGCTCTGGATCTGGGCCTCGAATGCGTGACGGAGGGCGTGGAAACACCAAAGCAGGTTGAGATCCTTAAGAAAAACAACTGCAGATTCGCCCAGGGCTTCTATTTTGACAAACCTCTTTCCGTAGAAGAATTCGAAGACCGTATAAGCAGAGGGTATTACCGGATTGACACGAAAAACGACCGAATATTCAAATAACCTGCCTTACTGTAAAATAAAGCCGTATATATTTGCAAACAAGCAAAACACTTCCAAAAGGAGGATGAGACAATGGCTGAGAATAAAAATGTAGAACTTAATGATGAGATGATGGCTGATGCAGCAGGTGGAAAGAGAGCATCGGGAGATAAAAAGTTTTTTGTAGGAGACCGTGTTGCATGGTCATGGGATAACGGCACGGATTACGGAACGTCTTTTGGTACTATAGTTGAAGCTGATGCAATTTATTTTTCTTATAGAGTATTGGTTGATCCCAATTGTCATGACGGAGGAAAAATCGTCAATAAACATGGAAGAAATCTGGAACCTGTTGATATGTAGGCAGAAGAGACTGGAAAAACAGTAATCCCCGGAACCGCATAACGGAACCGGGAGAGTGTCAAGATAAGTGTGTAAGTTTTTTTGATTATATTTAAAATCGGTGGTCTTCGGACTGCCGATTTTATTCTGTGGTTTTT
>CADCQV010000091.1 GCA_902803625.1 uncultured Lachnospiraceae bacterium | reverse complement strand
CACAGGATTCCCTATCTTCCCGGTCCCAAGCCCTGTGATGGTCTTTTCCGTATCGGCTAAAACCGGCGTTAAAAAGCCGTTAAGCGGCACCCCCCCTAAGATCAGGGACGCTGCTAAAACAGACGACAGGAAACCTTTTCTGAATAATCTCTTCATCTTAACCATAATATGTTCTCCTTACTTCATGGTGACAGTCACATAGCCACACGGTCTAATGTGAACACATTCTCTCAGGAAGTCAGTGAGGACGTTGCCGTTTGCACCGTTCCATAAATCACCTGAAACCATCCCTAAGCATATCAACATACCATTGATCCGCTTCTTTATAGCATTTCCTTAGTGTATCTATTCTCACCACCATATGAAGATCATATCTCCCGGTTGCTTCCCACCGTGTAATGATATCTTTATTCTTTTCGATATATGATGGGATTTTAATAGATAAGCCCAAAGAATTGGCGTACACAAGTAGATCTTTAAGAGAATGTTTAAACATACGGGCATTGTCAATCTTCTTCCCAGATGCATATATCTGTATCTTGATCATTTTCTCGCAAGCCTGCTGGAGATGATAGCCGCATTGACCCTTAAAGGATTTAGAGATCTTCGCAGATACTTTTACTGACTGATCAAAAGAATACTTTGACAACATAAGGTCCGCTTTAACCTGTGTCATTGAAAGTATATCGTTTGCGTTAACAACGGGCATAAATCAACTCTCCATTCTCTATATCATTCATGATCAATCCTTTATATTGCTTTCCGGTTACAAAATACAAAAGATCATAGGACTGTCCGGAATCATCAAATGTGTAAATCTGTGTAGTAAACCTGTCATATTTTTTGGAACGTAAAGCTTTATACTCTGTCTCACTCCCAAAAATAGCAAGATCAATATCCGACTCGTTTTTACACTTGCCTCCGGTACACGATCCAAACAACACTATTTTGTCAATCAGATCACATTGACCTGCAGCATCTATGACATTTCTTATGTATTTCTCTTTTATCTCAGCAACCTTAAAAGTCTTATTCTGAATAGTTGTTGTTTTTACTCGACACATATAAAACACCCATCCGTGCCAAACAATCAGTTTCAACCACATTTTATCATATGTAATCCAAATTACAACAGGCTCAAAGTGCCTATTCAGCGTACTTCCTATCCGCCTGATTACCGCTTATAATACCTGCTCACGACGAACAACAGCGCCGAACGGCATGAGTGCAACCTTAGCGATCTTAAAATACTGCTTGCCCCACGGAATACCGATAATGGTTATACATAGAATAATGCCGAGAATCGCATTCCCCAGCGCAAGCTCCCATTCCGATATTAACAACCACATCTCCGGGGTTCCTTTGGTTAAACTGGTGGGTTTAATAAAGATTTCTACCGGTTTAAACTCCGTGTCCCGGGTGACAAACTGTTTTCGGAGCAATCAGCACGTCTCGCTTAGCGAATCGGAGTCTTATAAATTTTGCGAGTGCGAAGGCCGGGCTTGCGTCAGGCTTTCTTCAAAATAAAATAAACCAAAAATCAGCAAGACCGGAGCGGCGCCGAGCAAAATTTTGTAATAAGACGAACGATGAGCTTAGCGAGATCGTAGCGCGAAGAAAACAGTTTGTTGCCCGGGACACGTGTGAACTTAGGATGAGAAAAGATCCTTCGCTTCGCTCAGGATGACAAAAAAAGTGAACTCAGGATGACAAAAAAAGTGAACTCAGGATGACATTTGACATGGGAAGACTGATAAGGATCAGTTGATAAGGGATAGCATAGAGGCGGTTTTGTCATAGGTGGTGTCGATGGTGCTGCCCTTCATGACGCAGGAAATATAATTATTGCCACCGGAATCCCGGGAGAGCATCACGAGACAGCCGCCGGCAGCAAGGGTTGTTCCGGTCTTTCCGCCGACCACATTTACGTTCATCGGAGCAACTGCACTGCCCTTCAGGAATCTGTTGGTATTATCACAGGAAAAGGAAGCCTCCGAACCGTCGGCATGTCTATAAACCGTTGAATAATTGACGGTACCGATAACCTGGACGATCTCCTCGGATTTCACGGCCTCGTTAAACAGAAGGTACATATCATAAGCAGTTGTATAGTGGTTTTCGTCCTGAAGTCCGTGAGGATTGACGAAATGGGAATTGGTGGCGCCTAGTCTTTTAGCCTCCTCATTCATCATGTCGGCAAAGCCCTCAGTGCTGCCACCGATATTAACTGCAATAAGCTGTGCCACGTCATTCGCGGAATAAATAAGAAGAAGATGCAGCGCCTGATCGAGGGTCATGCTGTCGCCCGGCTTCAAGCCGATCTTCTGCACATCACCCTCTGTAAAAACGCAGCTATCGTCCGCAGTAAGCACCGCATCGGGGCTGGAATTCTTTAATGCAACGATAGCGGTAAGGATCTTGGTCATACTGGCAGGATAAAGGACCGCCAGAGCGTTCCGGCTGTACAAAAAGCCGGAGCCTGCCGTATCAACAAGGATAGCCGAGCCGTATGAATCAGGACCGCTTGGAAGCTCCTCACCGGACTCCAGATCGCCGTCCGGAACAGCAATACCTGCAGCAAAGGGCTCGACGGTATTATTCTCATTGCTTGTTTCAAAGGTAAAGGCAGTTTCCGATGAAGAAATATCAAAGGGCAGCATCACCTGCTTTTCGGCACAGCCGCATAAAAGCAAGGGTGAAAAAGCTGTCATAAGAAGAACGGATACCGCGTATTTCAGTGCTTTGTTTATATCACAGTGAATCATGAGAGATCATTTATACATTTCCCGCCACTCAAGGTCACCCCTGTCAAGTGATTTGATCAGGAGCTCTGCTGTCGCAAGGTTTGTAGCGAGCGGGATATTATGCATGTCACAGAGCCTTACCACATTATTCACGTCAGGCTCATGCTGCTTTGATGTCAGCGGATCACGTAAAAAGATGACCAGATCCATCTCATTCTGCTCTATCTGGGCACCGAGCTGCTGCTCACCCCCTAAGTGCCCTGCCAGAAATTTGTGGATGGAAAGGTTCGTGATCTCCTCAATAAGCCGTCCGGTGGTGCCGGTGGCATAGAGTTCATGATGGGAAAGAATCCCACGGTAAGCTATGCAGAAATTCTGCATAAGCTTCTTTTTTGCGTCATGCGCAACCAATCCGATATTCATACCTTCTCCTTTGGATCCGGGATCCATCCGGGTCCTAAAAACGATCCTTCTGTCTTAAAAGTCCCACATTGAGGACTACCCCAAGCTCCATGAAAATACTGATAAGTGAAGTCATACCGTAGCTCACAAAGGGAAGCGGAATACCTGTATTCGGCAGAACTGCGGTTGTAACGGCGACATTGAAAAATGTCTGGAAGCCGAGGTGGGCCGCCACCCCGGCACAAACAAGTGTGCCGGAAATATCCGGGGCACTCCATCCTATCCTCAGGACCTCAACGATAATGATGAGGATAAGGATAAGAATCGCCATACAGCCTAAAAATCCAAGTTCCTCTCCGACAATGGCAAAGATAAAATCCGTCTGCGGTTCGGAGATAAAGTTCCCGTTCTTCACGGAACCGACCTCGTTATTCTTGTAGCCCTTTCCTGTAAGCTGCCCGGAGCCAATGGCAACTATGGAATTCTGCTGCTGGTAACCCTCGTCATTCGAATAATTCTCAGGCTGCAGCCAGGCAAGGATCCGTGCCTGCTGGTAGTCCTTGATGATCTCCTGATTCGGCTGCAGTACCAGCATCAGACCAAGTACGATAACCGGAACTCCGACCGCAAGTGTTCCGAAGATTATCCTTAGTGAAAGCCCCCCAATAAAGAGCATAGTAAGAAAAATCAGGATAAAGACCATACTTGTGGAAAGATCGGGTTCCTTGTAGATCAGAATCCAGGGAAAGAGGAACAGTCCCAGACCTGCAAGGATACGGCTGACCGTATTCAGTTTTTCCTTATTTTTCATAATAAACTTTGCAAAGAATAAAATCAACAGAAATTTGGCAACCTCAGAGGGCTGGAATTGTATTCCGGCAATAGTGATCCATCTGGTGGCGCCGCCATGGGAGGATCCCAGATAGAGAACGGAAAACAGCAGAATAAGGCTCAGGATATAATAAATCCAGTAAAAATTCAAAAGAAAGCGGTAATCCACCAGGGAAAGGATTATCATCATGCAGATGCCGATAATAAGCCCCACGATCTGGCGGGACTGTACGGATTCACGGGCGCTGCCGATTATCACCACTCCGTAAACCGAAATGATCACCGAAAACAGTATTAAAACGAAATCATAGTTTTTTATATGATAAGCTTTTGGAAACATCAGTCCGAAATGGCGGTACTGTCGGGAAGCACTGCCTCTCCTCTTATAATATCGTCCTTGTCCTCAGTCTTGAAGTAATACTTAAAAACGTCCCTGGTGACCTCTGCAGCATTTGATGAGGTATAGCCGTAGGCTATACGGGTGGCGACTGCGATCTCAGGTCTGTTGTACGGCGCAAAGCCTATAAATACCGCGTGGTTCGGTCTCGTGGTTATCTGCTGGGCCGTACCGGTCTTTCCTCCCGCGGTTATGGGGAAGTCCTCAAAGGCACCATAGCTTTCCACGGCCTTTCTCATTCCCTCATGGATCAGATTCCAGGTGGAGCTGGCCATGTTTATCTCGTTCCTTATGGTGGGTGTATAATCGGTTATAACGTTTCCGTTTGCATCCGTCAGCTTGTCAAGCAGGCTTAAGTTATAGCATCTTTTCTCGTTTGCAACAGCATTCACGTATCTGGCGAGTCCAACAGTGGTATAGGAGTGGCTGCCCTGTCCGATGGCGGAACGCACAACGTCCTGGGTGGATACATCCGGTTCCGATTCGGTTATCTCGATGCCGGACTTATTCGTAAGGCCGAAAAGATCCACATATTTAGTGAGTCTCTCTATGCCGTAATCATTATTATAGATTCCTCCGCGGCTTGCCAGACGGTAACCCACCTCATAAAAGAAGTAGTTGCAGGAATTCTCTATGGCACCGGTGATATCCAGATTCCCGTGTGTTCCATGGGGGTAGATCCAGCACTTCGGGGAAGGGGTGATTTTTTCAAAAAGTCCTTCGCAGTCTATATTCTCCCCGGCATTTATAACACCCTCCTCGAGACCCGCAGCAGAGGAAATGGGCTTAAAGGAGGAACCGGGAGCCGTCTTCTGCTGTGTGGCATAGTCGTAGAGCGGCAGGGACTTGTCGTTCTGCAGTGATGAGAAATATTCCGCATCAACGGTATTCGCAAGCTTTGAATTGTCAAAGCTCGGGTAGGATACACAGGCGAGAACCTCTCCGGTATTGACATCCGTGACCACACTGGAGCCTGAGCAGGGATCCAGCGCCAGATCCGCAGGGGTTATTTCAAGGGTTTCCAAACGTTTTTTCATAAAACGGTATGGAGTGACCTCTCCGCTGTCAAGCTCTGCAAGATTATTGCCCACATCCCTGATCTTTCCCTGCTCATAGAGAAGGTGACAGATCTGGAAGCCGGTTATCTCGTCCTGACGGATCATATACTTTATTATCCTCTTGGAAAAATCCCTGTCGTTTTTCAGCTCCTCACAGATATAGTCGACCAGCATAATATAGACCTCGTCGGAATCCAGGTATTTTTCCCCGGTATTTATCTTTGTGGAATCTATCCAGCCCTTGGCAACCGCCTCCTTCAGGTATTCCTTCAGGGAGGTGGTACCGTCCTTCCATTTGAGGTAGATCTCGTTTTCCTGATCTATACTGTCCCTTAAGAGCACATTTCTCCTTGAGGACTGGAGAAGGGAGACCACATAGGCTTCATAGGACTGCTCCTCAAGTACCTGGTCATTATAGGACAATACTCCGTTTGTAAGCTCCTCCCTTAAGCGGTTTATGACCTCGGTCTGCTTTGCGGAAAAGGCCGTATAGACTTCCCTCTCATTAGGGCCCGCATTCTCACCGGACAGATGGTCAATGCTTAAATAGTTATTGTCAAAAAGCGCAAAATACACATTGTCGATGGGGATGGTGATATCCGAGCTTTTCACCTCACTGAAATCATCCGGCTTTTCATCGACGATCTTTGAAATGACAATACCGGCTATCTTCTGCTCCAGTATCCTGTAAACCGCCTTCTGCAGGTCTGAATCGATCGTAAGATACAGGTCGTTTCCCGCCACAGGGTCGGTCTTGTCACCGGTTTCCGTTACCCTCCCGAGATTATCCACAAATATGGTCTGCCGGCCCTTTTTCCCCTGGAGCTTTCTCTCCATCACCTGCTCTATTCCGGCCTTGCCGACATAATCATTCAGCTCATAATTCTTCGCATCAACGGCGTTGTCAATATCCGGCTCCTTATTGAATTCGATAAGCTCTTCCTCGCTTATCTTTCCTGTATAGCCGAGAATGTGTGAAAAGCTGGGGTCATCTATGTATTCCCGGATGGTATCCTCGGAAATATCAACACCGCGGAGCTCATCCCTGTGCTCCATTACCTCCGCCACAGTCCGCTCATTTACATTTGTTGCAACCGTGGTGGAAATGTACTTCTGGAAGCTGTTCAGGCTCAGGTTGTACCTGACGGTTATTATCTTCAGAAGGTCTTCCTTCGAAAAACCCTCCCCGGGTGTAAAATCATAGCTTCCGTCATCCCTTGGGGTATAGGTTCCGATCCCGAATTTCTTATCGGAGCACAGATATTCTATTATATCGTCGGGGGAGGCATTTTTTTCCCTGGCCTTCAGATCATCGATACTGTTCCTGCCGTAGAGATCGGCTAAAAATCTCTGCTGCCTCGTACCCTCCATAGTAAACTGGTAATTTCCGGATTCGTCGAGTATAATGCCGAAATCGTTTATCAGCCTGTCTCCGTTTTCCTCTATTATCTCCATAAGGCTCACGATCGTATTGTTTATTTCCATATTCTTCTTTGAGCCGGAGTCGTAATTGTCCTCGATTGTAACGGAATATGCGAGGGTGTCCTTTGCAAGGGAAATCCCGTTCCTGTCATATATGGAGCCCCTGGTGCTCTTTATCGTCTTTTCCCTTTCGATCTTTAAGGTAAAATTATCGAGATAGGATTCACCATCTATTATCTGCAGCTTGAAAAGCCTTACAGTCAGTACGGAAAAAAGGATAAAGACGGCTGCCGCCAGAACGAAAAGCCTGGATGTCATTACTCCTATGATCTTGTCACGAAGCTGTTCAAACATCTTTCACCTTTCGTTCTCCCGGAGCGTCATCATCAAAAAAGCCTGCCAGCATCAGCACGGGCTTATAGAGGAGCAGGGTGACCACAAGGGTATATACAGTCTCCGGAAGTATCACATGGACAATATAGAAGCTGAGATCAAGCTTTGATCTCAAAAGGAACAGAAATACATAGGTCAGAAAGCCGCAGAAAAAGTCACTGCAGGTTGTGAGTATAAGGGGGAGCTTGATATCCTCGGGGTAAAAAAGGGTATTGAACATACCGTTTACATAGCCGGCCCATACAAAAAGCAGCATGTAAAAACCGATGATCCCGTTTCCGTACAGTATGTCGGTGAAAAGTCCCGCGAAAAAGCCCGCGAACATCCCGTCCTTTTTTCCGTCCATAAAGCCAAAGACAGCGGTAAGCATAAGGAGGAGGTTCGGACCCACCTTTCCCAGAGCCAGAGCCTTGAAAAGCGTGCACTGCAGGCAGAATGAAATGAAAATACAGATCAGAATAAAGATTCGCTTCTTCACCTCTGGTCCTCCCCGAGATCACTTGTGACCTTGAGCTCCCTTATTACAACCACGGTGCTTAAGTGCTCGAAATCAACTGCGGGAGTCAAGGTTCCGGATCTTGTCAGATTATTGGGATCTGTTTCGATGGAGCTAATGTAACCTACCGTAAGCTCCGGTAGAAACCTGTTCGAAATATTGGAGGTGACAATCTCATCTCCAACCGCTGCGGCAGAGTCCTGATTTGAAAGCTGTGAAAAACGGATCTCACCGGAATCCATAAGCTTCAGGTCTCCGGTCACCATTACGGTATCAGATGTGGAGAGCACCATGGAGCTCACATTACTGGCATCGTCAATAAGAGCCCTGACTGTGGAATAGTCAGGTCCCACCTCGGTAACGATCCCCACGAGACCGTCCCCGGCGATCACATTCATATTTTTCTTTATTCCGTCCGCTTCACCCTTATCGATAAGGAATACGGAGAACCAGTTGCCAGGATCCTTTCCTATGATCCTCGCTCCGATTTTGTCATATTCCCCGAACCGGTCCTCCAGTCCGTAGAGCTCCCTCAGCTCCTGCAGTTCGTATCTGTCTGCGATAAGCTGGTTCTTTTCGAGGGTAAGCTCCTGCAGTTCCTTCTTTAAGTCCTCGTTTTCACTTAAGACATTCTTTAATGACTTCCACTCCTCCATCCTGAGGCTGAAGCGCTCCCCTATGGCATTCAGCCCTCTTTCCACAGGGACAATGGTATAATTTGCCACATAGGAAAGCGGCCCGGACACAGCGTCCGTAAAAAAGGTGAGAAGCATCAGCGCTATACAGAGGATGGTAATGATAAGCAGGATGTACCGGCCCGGCATCACAAATTTCTGTCGCTTGATGTGTACTCTAGGCATATTTTTTTATCTGGGAGACATTCCGTCTATCGAGTAGGCAACAGAACGGTAGTGCTCCTCTTTTATAACACGGGCAAGTCCGAGAGCCACGGTGCTGACCGGATCCTCGGCCAGATTGACCTTCAGGTTCGTGCCCTTATTGATGAGTTTTCCGAAATTACGTAAGGAGGCAGATCCTCCGGTTAAATAGATCCCATGACGGTATACATCCGCAGCAAGCTCCGGGGGTGTGCGTTCAAGGATCACCTTTATATTATCGATTATTATATTGATATTCTCGTTTAATGCGCTTTCAATAAGCTCCACGGGGATCTGTCTCTCAACCGGGAGACCGGTTTCGATATCCCTGCCGTAGACCACGGGAGGAACGGTATCGTCATAATCCGGGCTTGAAAGCTGTATCTTTACCTTTTCCGCGGTCTTTTCACCTATTATCAGACTGTATTCCCGTCTGACCGCCCCGATTATGGCTTCGTCAAATTTTCTGCCGCCGATTTTTATAAGCTTTGAAAGTACTATGCCGCCCAGGGACAGAATGGATATCTCTGTGGTATCGAAGCCGGAATTCACGACAAGCATTCCCTGGCTGGTCTTCACGTCCACATTGAGTCCGAGACCGTCAGCCACTGCCTTGTCAACTATCATTATTCGCTTTGCCTTTACATTGGCATCGCTGATAAGGTCAAAGAAGGCTCTTTTCTCCACCTCGGTTATGTCCTTCGGAACGGAAAGAAAGAAATCCGCACCGCTGTACTTCTGTTTTGCGGTAAGGTCGGTAATGAAGCATTTTAAGACGGTCTGCATATCCTTGATATCCGCAATGACACCGTTATTTAAGGGAAAGCTGGTCCTGATATTCGCAGGAGCCTTCTCGTACATATCATAGGCATCATCCCCGTAGGCTAAGAGGTTGTCCTTTTTCATAACGGCGATCATATTCTTTTCCCTTAGGATAGTGCCGTCCATATTATTGTAGATCTTGATGTTCCCGGTACCGAGATCAATACCGAAGGCCGGTAGATTTGACATTTATTCTCCTTTATTTCTGAAAACCTTATTCTATATTTTACACTGCGGAGCACTGCCGTGCAGAGTCATCAACATTACTGTCATCCTGAATCCACATTACTATCATTCAGAATCCACATTAATGTCATCCTGAGCGAAGCGAAGGATCTTTCCATTCAGTACCGAATCTCTCTCTCATACTTACATAGGTTCCGTCACCAATGATTATTGAGTCTGCAAGCCGTATCCCGATAATACTTCCTGCGATGATGAGTAGTCTCGTCATCTCTATGTCCTCCGCGCTTGGGGTGGGATCGCCGCTCGGATGGTTATGAAGAACAATGACCTGGGATGCGTTTCTCTTCAGCGCCAGGGAGAATAGCTCTCTGGGGCTTAGGAGGGATCTGTCCGAAAGTCCCTTTGTAAGCACCTCGGAGGAGATATAATTTGCCTTTGTGTCCAAAAGCACGACCCTGACCTCCTCATGGGTAAGATGCCTCATATCCTCCATAAAAAATCTTGCGCATTTTTTCGGATGGTCAAAGCAGATATTGCTCTTTAATCCGGCCTTCCAGAGTCTTTTTGAGTATTCCGTAAGGCATTTTATGAGGATAAGCTTTACCCTTCCTATTCCGGGTATGGAGAGAAGGTCGCTGTCAGCAATGTTCTCTATTCCGGCAATCGATCTGCCGGGTCCGGCTTTTTTCAGGATCTCCTTTGCGGTATCAAGGGAATTCATTTCCCTGCTGCCGTTCCTTAAGATCACCGAGAGAAGCTCAACGTCGGATAGAAATTCCGCGCCGTACTCTTCGCACTTTTCGTAAGGCTGTTCATTCCTCGGCAGTTCTTTAACCCTGTCTGTCATAGCACTCCTTTTCCCTACAAGGAGTTCCCCCTAAGGACAGATATTACATTTTATCACTTTTTCAGGATATCTTCAAATGCTGCCGCAACCCAGTATAAACGCGTCAATCTCTCCATCCGTATTGACTGCGTTTATATTTTACGCCCTCCCGCTTCCATAACATACTCAACGGAGTTCAGGATACCGTACTTTACATGCGGGAAAGTCAGTCCCCCCTGGAAATAAACGGAATAGGGCGGCTTTATCGGACCGTCTGCGCTAAGCTCTATAGAGGAACCGGATACGAAATTTCCGGCTGCCATTATGACCTTGCTGTCGTAGCCCGGCATATCCCAGGGCTCGGGGGTCACGAAGCTGTCAACGGGCGCTGCCGCCTGTATTCCCCTGCAGAAGGCTGTCATCAGGGCGGGATCTTTGAAGGTAACGGCCTGAATGATGTCGTGCCGCTCCTCTCTCCCGTCCGGAAGGACGTCAAAGCCCAGTCTCTCATATATATTTGCCGCAAATATGGCTCCCTTTAATGCTGATGCAGTGACCAGCGGTGAAAGGAAGAGTCCCTGATAGAATTCCGGAAGGATCCCAAGTGATGCACCCACCTCTTTTCCAAGTCCCGGGGAGGTCAGACGGAAGGCCGCATTTTCCACGCATTCTTTTGTACCGCAGATATAACCGCCTATCGGAGCGAGTCCTCCGCCGGGGTTTTTTATAAGGGAGCCCACAACCATATCCGCACCGTATTCGGAGGGCTCTTTCCTCTCTACGAATTCCCCGTAGCAGTTGTCTATCATGATCTTTACGTCAGGCTTTATCGATCTTATAAAGCTTATTGCTTCCGCTATATCCCCGGCACCGAAGGAGCGTCTGGTCTGATATCCCTTTGAGCGCTGTATGGTCACAAGCCTTGTTCTTTCATTTATCTTTTCACGGATAGAATCAAAGTCAAAGCTTCCGTCACTCTTTAGGTCCGCCTGGGCATAGCTTATGCCGTATTCCTTAAGGCTTCCCCTGCTCTCCCGTATCCCTATCACCTCCTCCAGGGTGTCATAGGGCTTTCCTGCCGCGCTTAAAAGCTCATCCCCCGGCCGCAGATTTGAAAGAAGTGCCAGGGCAAGGGCATGGGTTCCGCAGGTTATCTGGGGACGTACAAGGGCATCCTCGGTCTTAAATACATCAGCATATACCCTTTCCAGAGTATCCCTTCCCAGATCATTATAACCGTAACCCTTTGTTCCTGAGAGACAGGCCTCGCTTACCCTTTCCCTGTGGAATGCATCGATTATTTTAAGCTGGTTATATTCGGCGGTTTCATCTATTTTATCAAATCTCGGCTTAAGCTCCTCTAAGACCTTTTCCCCGAGCTCAAATATCTCTTCCCTGATACCGAGGGATCTGTATATCTCTTTAGTACTCATTTGTTTCTCCTCTAATAAAGCTGTTTTCCACTACTATGTCATTCTGAGCGAAGCGAAGAATCTTTTTAACCGATTGGAAAGATCCTTCTCTAACGCTCAGGATGATGTGTATCCGATGTGTGCCGGATTTTCGCGCGCAGGTCCTGACGAAGCTTCTTAGTGAGCCTGAACAACCAGCGCAAAAAGCACACGGATGTGCTTTTTAGCCGAAATTGAACACGGATGTGAATAGAGGCGGCGCGTCCGTCATTGTCAGCTCTCCCTGGCGAGCTTAGAAGACTTCGTCACGACACGAGCACGGAAATCCGGTGCGCATTCGGATACACATGAAAAGGGAAACATCAATGTAACAACATATGTTCAATTATCTCATCATCCGAGGAAAAGCAGCTCTTGTCGATAAAAACGGTTTCCTTTTCCTTTCGAAACCAGGTAAGCTGACGCTTTGCGAAGTGGCGTGTCTCTTTTTTTATGGCGTCAATGGCTTCGTCTCTATTGTAAGAACCGGTTAAGTAAAGATAGGCCTGCTTATAGCCTAAGCCCTGCATAGAGGTCATTTCGGGCTTTACACCAAGATCTATAAGCTTCTTCGTTTCCTCAAAAAGTCCCTTTTCCACCATGACATCAACTCTTCTGTTTATCCGTTCATAGAGTATATCACGCGGGAGTGTAAGGACATAAAACTTAAGATCATAGGGAGATTCCTTTTCACGCTCTTTTTTATTGTGATCCGAGATCCTTTCCCCGGTCACCCGGTAATATTCCAGAGCCCTGATCACTCTCTTTACGTTGCCGGGAGGGATCGCGTCGCAGGACGCGGGATCGATAAGACGGAGTCTATCGTAGAGGTCATTAGCGGGATCAAGCGCCTCCTTTTCAAGCTCCGCCCTGTATTCCGGGTCGGAAGCGCCGTCGGAAAAATCATTGTCATAGATCAGGGCGTGAAGGTAGAAGCCCGTACCCCCTACAATAAGAGGCAGCCTTCCTCTTGAGCGTATATCCTTAATTGCAGCCTTTGCACGGGAAACAAATCCGGCCACATCAAAGCTTTCCGTGGGCTCCAGGAAATCAATAAGGTGGTGAGGCACACCCTGCATTTCCCGCTCCGTGATCTTTGCGGAGCCAATATCCATATGCTTATAAACCTGTATCGAATCCGCGGAGATTATCTCAGCGTCAAGCCTCTTCGCGAGCTTAACGGAAAGCTCGGTCTTTCCTGCAGCTGTAGGTCCCGCGAGAACTGTCAGGCGTTTATCCTTCATCACAATACCCGCTTAAACTTCTTTTCCAGCTCTTTTTTTGACATCTTGATGATGGTGGGACGGCCATGGGGGCAGTTGTAGGGATCCTTGCAGGAAAGGAGCTGTTCTATAAGTGCCTCCGCCTCATTTAATCTTATCGCAGTATTCCCCTTAATGGCTGCCTTGCAGGACATGGAGGCTATTTTATCATGGATTATGCTTATATCCTCATCCTTAATACCTGACGAGAGTTCGTCAAGTAAAGCAGTCATCACCTCCATATCGTTCAGGCCGTAGAGATTGTAGGGGACTGTCCTTACTGCAAAGTCATTTCCTCCGAAGGGCTCGATCTCAAAGCCCATTTCAATGAATCTTGGTAAAAATCTTTCAAGTACCGACCTCTGCTCTCCGCTTAAAGTCATAATGATCGGCGGATTAAGGTTCTGAGTGATCACGGACCTCTTTTTAAACTGCTCCAGGAAGCTCTCATAATTAACCTTTTCATGCGCTGCATGCTGGTCGATTATAAGCATTTCGTCCCTGTACTCTATTATCCAGTAGGTATCAAAGATCTGGCCCACGATCTTGAATTCCTTTGAAGCATCGCGGGAAAGGATCTTTTCCTCAAAAAGATCGAGCTGCGAGCCATTTATACCATCTTCAAACCGTTTTTTTTCAAGCGGCGCTTCCTCTGTCCCCTCGATCGTATCCGGGAAAACAGGGGCATGACGCTGATCCTGCATCTCATTTGGAATTATCTGAGCGCTTATTTCTGCATCATAAACGGTCTCCTCCTTAAACAGGGAAAGCGGCATATCACTGTTTTCCGTGTACGTGACCGCTTTTGCTGCTTCAAAGGGTTCCGGGGCTTTTTCAGGGATCTCCGGTCTCGTATCTTTGAGCGGGGTTTCCTTTTCAAAATCGAAGTCATTAATAAATTCCCGGTTTGAAAGGGTGTCCTTTACAGCCTTCCTTATAAAATCATATACCCCGGGACCGTCCGAAAGCTTTATTTCCATTTTCCGCGGATGGACGTTGATATCCACGTTTTCAGAAGGGAGATCCAGCATAAGAACGGTAAAGGGGAATCTGTGCTGCATCAGAAAGCCGGCATAGCCGTCCTCAATCGCCTTTGAAATGATATCATCCTTAATATAACGGGAATTCACGAAATAGTTTTCCAGAAGCCTGCTGCTCCGGGCGATGACCGGCTTTGAAATAAAGCCGGATAAAGACATATCTCCCGAAGATACCTTCAGGGGAAGAAGTGAGTCGGCTATCTCCCGCCCGTAGATCCTGTAAATAACCTCCTTTAAGTCTCCGTTACCGCCGGTAAAAAGCTTATTTGAACCGTTGACACTGTATTTGACGGAAATACGGGGATTTGAAAGTGCGATCTCTTCAACAAGGGTACTGATATGACCTGCCTCGGTATTTGCGCTTTTCAGAAATTTTTTTCTTGCGGGGGTATTATAAAAAAGATCATTAACGATAAAGGTTGTCCCGTCGGGAACACCGGCTTCCTCAAAGGAAACCTCGGTTCCGCCCTCTATTGTGTACTTTATGCCGATAGGATCATCTCCGGTTTTCGTAAACAGTCGAACCTTCGACACGGATGCGATGCTTGGGAGCGCTTCTCCCCTGAAGCCCAGACTTTTAAGGACAAAGAGATCCTCTATATTTTTTAATTTGCTGGTGGCATGGGGCAGAAATGCAGTACGGACCTCATTTCTTCCTATTCCGGAGCCGTTGTCGCTGACACGTATCTCGTCGATACCTCCGTTCTTTATATCCACTGAAATCCTTGTGGCACCCGCATCCACCGCGTTTTCAAGGAGCTCCTTTACTATGGATGCCGGCCTTTCCACCACCTCTCCGGCAGCGATCTTGTCTATTGTTTTACTGTCAAGTACCTGTATCATAGTTTTCCTCGCTTCACCACCGGTTTTTTATGTCGTTTTGCAGCTTGTACAGATGGTTTAAGGCGTCCATTGGTGTCATGTGGCTTAAGTCCAGCTCGGAAAGCTGCTTCAAGATGTCATTATCGCTCAAGGTGTCAAATAAGGACATCTGGTTTAAGTCCACCTCGTCATAACGTCTCACTCCCCTGCCGCTTCCAATGATGTTTGCGCTGCTCTCATCCGCAATGCTGCCCAGATTGTAGGTAATATCATTATCCGCAAGATCCGCAGCGATCTCCTCCGCCCTGTCTGTTACCGAATCCGGAACCCCTGCGAGACGTGCAACGTGGATACCGTAGGATCTGTCGGCACCACCCCGTATGATCTTACGTAAAAAGACCACATCCCTGCCGTTTTCCTTTACTGCCACACAGTAGTTATTTAAGCCCGGAATCTTACCTTCAAGCTCTGTAAGCTCGTGGTAGTGGGTAGCAAATAAGGTCTTGGCACCGAGCTTGTTTTTGTCCGCGATATGCTCAATTACAGCCCAGGCTATGGAAAGCCCGTCAAAGGTTGATGTCCCACGACCGATCTCGTCAAGGATCAGGAGAGATCTATCCGTAGCATTCCGGAGAATATTCGCAACCTCATTCATTTCAACCATAAAGGTGGACTGTCCGCTTGACAGGTCGTCACTGGCACCCACCCTTGTGAAAATCCGGTCGACAATGGAAATATCCGCACTCTTTGCGGGAACAAAGCTCCCAATATGAGCCATAAGTGTAATAAGGGCACACTCACGCATATAGGTGGATTTTCCAGCCATATTGGGACCCGTAATAATGGAGATCATATTTTTATTGTTGTCAAGATTAATGTCATTGGGAATAAAGGAGCCGGAATCCATCATCCGTTCAACAACGGGATGGCGTCCCTCCTTTACATGGATATGGCCCTTTTCGTTTATCTTCGGCCTGCAGTAGCCGTAATGCTCGGCAGCATAGGAAAGGGACTGAAGCACATCCAGGGAAGCAATGATATCCGCGTCCTTAAGTATCCTGGAAATATTTTCCCCGATCTTCTTCCTTATACCGTCAAAGATCCTGTATTCAAGCTCAGTAAGGCGGTCTGCGGAATTCAGGATCTTATCCTCCATTTCCTTCAGTTCATCGGTAATGAAGCGCTCCCCGCCGGTCAGGGTCTGCTTTCTGATATAGTTTTCAGGAACCTTGTCGAGATAGGAATTCGTGATCTCAATGGCATAGCCGAAGACCTTGCTGAATTTGATCCTGAGGTTTTTGATCCCTGTTTTTTCTCTTTCCTTTTCTTCAAGCTCTGTAAGCCACCTTTTCCCGTCTGTATGGACCATACGGAGTTCATCCACGTCTTTATCATAACCATCCTTGATGATGCCGCCTTCCTTCAAGGCGAGGGGCGGGTCATCAACTATTGAATTCTCAATAAGAGTAAATAAATCATCAAGTGTATCGATTTCTTCCGAAAGCTCCTGTAATAAGCCTGAGGAAAAATTACCGCTAAGCCGTTTTATCGGAGAAAGCATCTTAAACGATCCTTTCAGCATTATGAGATCCCTCGGATTCGCGGAACCGTAGGTTATCTTGCATAAGAGTCTCTCAAGATCATATACGGGTGTCAGGTATTCACGAAGCTCATCCCTGTCGTAAACAGCGGAATTCAGTTCTTCAACAGCATCCAGCCGCCTGTTTATACGGTTCACGTCGATCAGCGGCTCTTCTATGGAATTCTTTAGCTTTCTCCCGCCCATAGCGGTCTTCGTATGATCAAGAACCCATATCAGACTCCCCTTACGGCGCTTGTCCCGGAGTGTTTCCGTGAGCTCCAGATTACGGCGGGATGCGGAATCAATGATAAGAAAATCGGAATTGATATAGGGATGGATCGAAAGGAAATTCCCGAGATCGCTTTTCTGGGTTTCCTTTAGGTAGATCAGAACAGCTCCCGCCGCCATTATTCCGATCGGAAGATCAGCAAGTCCAAGAGCATCCAGACTTTTTACCTTAAAATGCTCCTCAAGTACAGAACGCACCCTTTCCTCATTGAAATAGCGGTTTTCAAGCTGATTTACGATGATACCCAGCCTGGAGCGGAGCAAGGGTGCGTCAAATCCCGTCATCATAAGCTCCTTATTGCAGATTATCTCCTTTGGGTTAACTTTATAAATCTCATCCATAAGAGCCGTAAATGACCCGCATTCCGTGAGCTTAAAGCTCCCCGTGGTAAGGTCTGCGGCGGAAATGCCGAATCTGCTTCCGGCATAGACAACAGACATCAGGAAGCTGTTGTTTTTGTCATCCATTGACTGGATATCGAGGCTGGTTCCGGGAGTAACTATCCTTATTACATCCCTTTTAACTATTCCCTTTGCCTCCTTCGGATTTTCCAGCTGCTCACAGATGGCCACCTTATAGCCGCTCTTAACGAGCTGATTCAGATAGGAGTCAACGGAATGAAAGGGAACTCCGCACATCGGAGCCTTTTCGCTCAGACCGCAGGCTTTTCCCGTAAGGGCGAGATCAAGCTCAGAGGATACAGTTTCGGCATCATCAAAAAACATCTCGTAGAAATCCCCGAGACGGTAAAACAGGATGCAGTCCGCATATTTTTCCCTCATGGAGATGTAGTGTGCCATCATGGGAGAAAGGTTTTTGTCTTTTTTTATTTCAGTAAAATCCAAGGTGTATCCTTTTCGTAATTCTGAGCGCCAATAAAGTCTCCGTAAGATTCTTTGACGCGCTATGCGCGGCAGTGCCCCGCAGAAGATTCTTCGCTTCGCTCAGAAAGAGATATCTCATTTTGTCATCCTGAGCGTCAGCGAAGGATCTTTTCTCCGGTCAGAAGAT
>CADCQV010000090.1 GCA_902803625.1 uncultured Lachnospiraceae bacterium | reverse complement strand
TGCCCCGTTATTGCGAGAGTTGCTGAAAGCAACGGAGCAATTCGTTGTATCAAAACAGTGATTCAGTACTTTTGGCGTCCGAATCATATAAATATCAAATATTAGTAACTGTTCCCCGGCATTGTGGTATTATTTCAACGGTGCCGCAACAAAGGCCATAATCGAGCGCCTTCTGACTGTGATCACGGGAGGCGCTTCTGTTTTGTCCTTTAACAGGGAATCCTCCTCAAAGGTATCAATGGCAACGATCCATTTGAGCCCGCTTTGAACGGAAAGCTCGGGAAGCCTTATCTCTACATCCTCCCAATAGGTATTGAGTGCGATGTAGACGATATCGTCACCCCTGCCGTTTGGTCTCCTGCCGGCAAACATCACCCCCACATAGTGGGAATCATCATTAAAATCCGCGTTCCACGGTGTTACCCCGTGTACCGACGAAGAGGGGAACATCAGGGAGCAGGGCTCGCACTCCTTTCTTATGGCGATATGCTTCTTTCTGAAGGCTATCATATCCCGCACATAATCATGGAATTTAATATTCAGCTTCAGCTTTTCCCAGTCAAGCCAGGAAATGTAATTATCCTGACAGTATGCGTTATTATTGCCGCCCTGTGAATTTCCGAATTCATCTCCCATGAAGAACATAGGGGTTCCTCTGGACAAAAGCAGCGCTGCCATGGCATTTCTCATCATCCTGCGGCGGAGACACCTGATATCCGGATCCGAGGTTTCTCCCTCCGCCCCGCAGTTCCAGGAATAATTCTCATTGCTTCCGTCGGTATTGCCCCAGTTATTCTCCTCGTTATGCTTTACGTTGTATACGTAGAGATCATGCAGGGTAAAGCCGTCGTGGCATACTATGAAATTGACACTGGCATTATAGGTTCTGTTGTCGTCATTATAGAGATCCGGTGAGCCTGTGATCCTGTTTGCGGCTGCCCAGGCCTTTCCGCTGTCTCCCTTAAGGAAGGAACGCATATCATCCCTGTAGCGTCCGTTCCACTCCGCCCAGCGGTTCCAGGAAGGGAAGGATCCCACCTGATACAGTCCTCCCGCATCCCAAGCCTCCGCGATAAGCTTTACCTTTCCGAGGATAGCATCAAAAGCCAGACTCTGCAAAAGAGGAGGCTCGGACATTGGCGAACCGTCTTCATTACGGCCGAGGATGGTCGCCAGATCGAAGCGGAAGCCATCCACACGGTAGGCCGTCACCCAATAGCGGAGACAGTCCCTTATCATCTTCTGTACTATCGGATGATTGCAGTTCAGGGTATTTCCGCAGCCCGAAAAATTATAGTAATAACCGTCAGGCGTCATCATATAGTAAATATTATTGTCAAGACCCTTAAAGCTGATATACGGACCGTTTTCGTTTCCCTCTGCGGTATGATTGAAAACCACATCAAGAAATACCTCTATACCGTTATCGTGGAAGGCCTTGATAAGAGCCTTTAACTGGCTGCCCTCCCGGTTATGCTCCCTGGCTGAGGCATAGCTGGTGTTCGGCGCAAAGAAGCTGACCGTATTGTAGCCCCAGTAATCCATAAGCTCCCTGCCGTAGAAATCCCTGCGTCCCAGTATCTCGTCAAATTCAAATATGGGCATAAGCTCCACAGCGGTAATCCCGAGATCCTTGAGGTAGGGTATCTTCTCCTGCACGCCCTCAAAGGTACCGTTACGCCCCCCGGTGACTCCCGATGACTCATCCTTGGTGAAGCCCCTTACATGCATCTCATAGATAATGAGATCCTCCATAGGGGTCAGCGGCATCTCCGAGGTGCCCCAGTCGAAATTATTCTTTACCACTCTTGCGTGGTAATCTCCTCTTTCCGACCTCCCCCATTCATGCTGTCCGGTCACTGCCTTCGCATACGGATCCAGAAGCACCTTGTTCTTATCAAAGACTATCCCCTTTTTCGGATCATTGGGACCGTCCACACGGTAGGCATATTCAAAATCCTCAATATTCAGATCGAAAACGATCATTGAAAAAACATTTCCTATCCGGTAATTATGGGGAAAGGGAAGGACGGCAAAGGGCTTTTCCTCATTTTTCCTGAAAAGTAAAAGCTCTATTTCGGTAGCCTGGTTCGAAGAAATGGTAAAGTTTACCCCGCAGGGAATAGCTGTGGCTCCCATAAGGTCATAAAAACCCGGCCTGATATCGAATCCGCAGAGCTTATCCAGCGGGTACATATGGTAACGACCGTACTTAGGAACCTCCGGATCCACATCATAGCGTGAATCGTCTGTCTTTTTTTTGCCCATGGACTCCCCTCCTTAAACAATTCTCCTGATGGCAACGATTTCCCTGTATGTTGCGGGGGTAAGCTTTATCCCCGTTTCCGGCGTGGAAGCATGGCAGATGGTGTTATTGCCGACATAGATACCCACATGGCCGGAATAGCAGAAAATATCTCCCGGCTGTGCATCTGAATAGGATACACCTTTTCCCGCAGACTGCTGTTCCCAGCTGGTTCTCGGAATGGAGTAGCCGAAATGAGCGTACACAGACTGCGTAAAGCCTGAACAGTCGGTTCCGTCTGTAAGACTGGTTCCGCCTGAAACATAAGGATTTCCAAGGAATTTCTGTGCATAGGCAGCGATTTCACTTCCGGTACCGGAACCGCCTCCCGAGGATTCTTCTTCTTCCTCCTCCTGCTGCTCTTCTTCCTCGTACTCCTCGTATTCTCCCTCGTCCTCGGGAGCATACTCCTGCTCCTCGTCTTCTCCTTCTTCCTCTTCCTTACTCTCTTCCTTCTGCTCTTTCTTCTTCCTCGCTTCAGCCTCGGCCTTTTTCTTTGCCTCCGCTTCAGCCTTCTTTCTTGCCTCTTCTGCCTTTTTCTTTTCAGCCGCGGCCTTAGCCTCTGCATCTACGATCCGCTTTATTTCCGCATTCTGGGCCGCGATCTTGTTCTTGTACTGGCTCGCCCTTGCCCTTGCGCTTGCGAGCTGTTCGTCGAAATTCTCAACCTTTGCCTGCTGCTCTTCAATTGTCTTTTCAAGAGCTGCAGACTCCTCATCATAGGTATTCTTTATCTCGGTGAGCTCGTCAAGCTCGTTTTGCAGCTTCTCCTCGCTTTCCTTAACTCTCTTTTTGGCTTCCTGATATTCGTTTAAAAGCTTCCTGTCATACTCATAGATCTCCTCTGCATACGCCGAACGGTTCAGGATATCCGCAAAATCCGTTGCTCCGGAAAAGAACTCGGCATAGGGATTTCCGGTGGATCCGCCGTGCTCATAAATATACTTTATACGGCGTTTCATGGCCTTATATTGCTTCTTCTCTTTTTTCTTTGCCTCCTTGTACTGCTCCTCGGCTTCCTCGACAGCTTTATTCTTTGCCTTTATCTCATCCTC
>CADCQV010000089.1 GCA_902803625.1 uncultured Lachnospiraceae bacterium | reverse complement strand
CCGCGGAGCATCCTTACATACACGGGACCCGGGATCTTGTAAGCCACATCCAGCACATTTTCAACCTCGGTGGCGTCTCCGACCTCCAATACCGTCATATTGGGGAGTGAACGCATGATAGCCGTGTCCTCAATTGCCTGATGGGTAGCACCCCCGGGTGTGGTAACACCGGGAAGGAAGCCTATCATCTTCACAGGCAGATTCGGATATGCAACGCTCATTGCTATCTGATCCAGCGCTCTCCTGTAGATAAATACCGCAAAGGTATGTACATAGGGTACGAAGCCCTCCCTTGCAAGACCGCCTGCAAAGCCAAGCATATTCTGCTCCGCTATTCCCATTGAAAAGAAGCGGTCGGGATAGGTATCACGGAAGGCATCTGCCTCACAGGAGCTTGTAAGATCCGCTGAAAGCACCAGAACATCAGGCTTTTTCTTTGCCCATTTAACAAGATTTTTTGCATGAACTCTCTTTAATATTTCCATAGTATCAGCCCTCCTTCACCATTTTGTCATAGATCTTCCTGTAAGCTTCCCTCTGCTTGGGGTCCGTAAACCTGACATAATGGAACTTGGGAGCTCTTTCCTTCAGGAAGGACAGTCCATGGTAAGGTGAAGTATCAAGTATCACTGCGAGAGGCTTTCCTCTGTGAGGAGTATTGAGGGCTTCAGCAAGGAGCAGGGGCTTATGTCCCTTTATGCGCACGCATTCGCAGCCGAATGACCTGAATCTCTCATCAAAGGGCTCTATATTCATAACAGGCTTCATTAGTCCGTCACACTGGCAGCCGTTTCTGTCGACTATCATTATCATATTGTCAAGGTGATGGAAGGAGGATGCCTGCAGTGCCTCCCAGAATTCTCCGGACTGGCACTCACCGTCCGAAAGGAAGGTAAATACCTTTCCCTTCTTTCCCTTAAGCTTCATACCCATAGCTATTCCCGCTGCCTGGGATATGCCCTGTCCAAGAGATCCGGTTGTAACCTCCATTCCGGGAGAATGCTCGGCGCCTATCATCTCAACGCTTCCGCCGTCCTTATTGTATGCATCCATTCCGGCCTCATCCATTCTGCCCGTTTCAATAAGAGCCGCATATACCACAAGGGCATACTGCGCGGGTGACATGATGAAGCGGTCATAGCCCTCTTTTCCGTCGGAATTGAATTTAATACCGGTATGTATGGGATTCCCCGGTCCCGGTGCACCCTGCCAGGGATCAGGCATAAGAGGTGTCTTTATCTTCGGAAGCTTCATAAGTCCGTGATACATTGCTGCAAAAATCTCTGCAGCAGAGCATGCCTGGCTTAAATACCCGCCGTTCTGCTCAACGGTAAACCGAAAGACTCTCATACGGATACCGTCGGCTATGGAGAGAACTTCCTTTTCCCATTTCTTATCGAATTTATACATCTTAAGATCATTCTCCTTTCCGGTTTTCAGATGCCAAGCTCTTCAAATGCCTTGTCAAATGGAGCGGTTGCTATACCCTTCTCGGTGATGATACCTGTGATAAGTCCATGCTCCGCAAAATCAAAGGCAGGATTAAATGCGTCTATTCCTTCCGGAGCCATCCTTTCCTTGTACCACATGGTCGTAACCTCCTCAGGATCCCTCATCTCGATAGGGATATCATTTCCTGTTGCGGTATTAAGATCAATGGTCGAGGAAGGAGCGCAGATATAGAAGGGAATACCGTAGTGCTTTGCTAGAATGGCAACACCGCTGGTTCCTATCTTATTTGCGGAATCACCGTTTTTCGCAACGCGGTCGCAGCCCACAAATACTATGTCTATCTTACCCTGCTTCATAAGCATGGAGGCCATATTGTCACACTGCAGCGTTGTGTTTATGCCTGCGTTATAGAGCTCGAATGCTGTAAGGCGTGCACCCTGCAGAAGGGGTCTTGTCTCATCACAGTATACATGCATATCGGACCCTGCCCATCCGTGCTCCAAAGCCGTGTACATAGGTGCCGTTGCGGTGCCGTATTTTGCAGTAGCAATGGTTCCCGCGTTGCAGTGTGTGAGAATGCCTATCTCCTTGCCCTCTTTCTTCAGATCCTTCAAAAGTCCGAAGCCAAGCTCTCCGATATTGCGGCTTATTGCAACGTCCTCATCCCTTATCTTCTGAGCCTCGGTAAAAAGTGTCTCCTTTATGCTGCCTATGCTCTGATCCTTTACGGAAAGGGCCTTGTCATCCATCCTGTTCAATGCCCAGAAAAGATTCACGGCCGTGGGACGGGATGATGCGAGGTAATCCTTGATCTCCTTAAATTCCTTATAGAAGCTGTCAAAGTCCGAAGCATCTATCCTGTTTGCAAGGACCGCAAGTCCGTAGGCTGCGCTGACACCGATAGCCGGGGCTCCTCTTACCTTAAGCTTCTTTATTGCATCCCAGAGCTCTTCCTTTGTGTGAAGGTTTATCCTCTTTATCGTACCCGGAAGCAGGGTCTGGTCAAGAATGTCCACGCTCTGTCTGTCATCCGGTAGCTTAACACTTATAACCTTGTCAAAAAATTCATCTATTGAAGCCATTTAGTATTGTCCTCCTTATAAAGTCTTCATTGCTTCTTCCGTAGCCCTGACGACCGCTTCCCTGAAGTCCTTGCCCGTGCGGTACTTTTCCTGATTCAGGATATAATCCTTACCTGCAAAGATATTTACTCTCTCGGCAAGAAGCCTCTTCTTCTCATCGGTAATGCTGATAACGTCAGCCACATTGGCCATACCCACGGTCCTTCTGTGAAGCTCCGTTCCCGCATAGCCTGCGGTGTCATTAAGTATGGAATCGAGATACCATTCCTTGAAGCCCTTTACCTTTGCCATAGGCTCGGTGACTGCCTCATCATACTTTTTCTTAAACTTCTCAATGAAGAGATCCATACTCTGCTCTATAACGTCGAGACACCAGTCGCAGAATGGCTTATCATCCGTTGAAAGTCCGTTAACGTATGCGAAGATCATATTAGCCACTAGATTTCCGATATCATAGCCCATCGGAGCAAAGGTTCCGAATTCACAGTCAAAGATCTTTGTTGAGTCCTCTTTTACAAAGATGGAGCCTGTATGAAGATCTCCGTGAAGAAGAGCCTGCGCGTTGGTCATGAAATTGAATTTAAGCTTGCTGACCGCAAGATGAAGCTTTTCATCACCGTAGAGCTCCTTTTCTATAAAGGCACGGTTCGGCTCATAGATATTGTTTCTGTCCGCGCCTAAGTAGGGCTCCATTAAAACCAGCTTTTCCGTAATGTCATCAAGATCCGGAGTGATGAACTTCCGTGTAAGCTCCTTCTTTTCCCTGTGATCCATTACTACATCACTTGAAAGAAGCAGCGTATTTACCATAAAGGTAGAGATATCGTCAGCGAACTTCGGATAGGTCTTATGCTGCAGCATTGCCTCACGCATAACAAGATAATCGCTGCAGTCCTCCATTCCGCAGGCATACATTATTGTGTCAAAGAAATAGATATGGGGAACCATTCCCGGAGCCCACTTTTCTTCAAGCTGCAGTATCTCCGACTCCTGACGGTTGCGGTCGAGGGTTGCAGTCATATCGGCATCTATACGGAGATTGCTTCCTGCCTGCTTGATATAGAGGGTATGTCCCTTCTTGTCCGTTACCCTGCAGACATGGTTTAAGTTTCCGTGTGAACCGGGGATCTTTGCTTCCATTGTAGCTTCGTCCCAGTCGATCTGATCCTTTGTTTTGAGAAGAGTGTACTCGATCACAACCTTCTCCGTGGTTTCGGGATCGTCCTCATTGATCATTAAAAAGTATTTGCTGAAGTCTGACATTATTCAATCATTTCCTTTCTGTTTATTTATAGTTACTTACTGCTCCTTAACGCTTGCATAGGCTGCAATAAGAGCCAGCGCGAGAACCGCACCCTTAACTGCGGGCAATACGTAATATGGAACCGCACAGATCGTAAGGCCGTTCTCCAGGGTGGAAACAAGCATTGCTCCTACGAGGGTTCCGAGAGCATTGGGCTTCTCTGCTCCTCCGACGGACCTTCCTACGAATACCGCCGCCAGAGACTGCATCAAATAGTTGTCGCAGCACATAACCTGTGCCGAGCTTCCTCTTGATGAAACCATGATGCCGCCGATAGCGATGAATACCGCGGTGATCATTCCGGCAATGTAACGGTACTTCTTTACGTCAATACCGGAAAGCTTTGCAGCCTGTTTATTTCCGCCCATAGCGTAAAGGAAACGTCCGTGCTTTGTGAAATCCAGGATGACCCAGGCAATGAATACGCAGGCCAGCATGATTATGATGATGTACGGAGCTCTTCCTATAGCCGAAAAGGCATCTGAAAGCTGGGTACGTGCAGGCTCTGCACCCCAGGATGACTTCATACCGGTTGATACCGCACCACCGCCGATATACCACTGGCCGAGACCCTGATGAACAAACATCAGTGCACAGGTCGCCAGCATATCCGGAACCTTGCAGATAAGGATCAGAAACATGGTGAGCTGATACATAATGAGGGTCACTACAATGGTTATCAGGATGGAAACCGCAAGGTTGCATCCAAACCACAGGTATGAAGAAACAAAGGCATAGGCGGAGCAGCTTGCCAGCGTACAGGCCGACATATCAAAGCCGTCCGGCGCCATGGTAACCGTCGCTGCTATTCCGAAAACCGTGGTAATGGACATGGCGAGCAGTATGTTTACCATATTGATGCCCGATAGGAACAGGGAACCCTTGAACAGTGTGAAGAATATGAAACACAGTACCAGGGTGATTACAGCCGCCCAGTTCAGTAGGAATCTGGCGGTGTTGTTGTTTTTTGCTGATTCTTGCATTTGATACTTTTCCTCCTTCGTTCAGGCACCGGCTTTTGCTTCGGCTCTGGTACCTACAGAATAATTCATTATCTCATCCTCATTGGTATCCTTTGTAACAAGCTCCGCCATTATCTCTCCTCCGAACATCACATAGATCCTGTCCGTAATGGATAAGAGCTCGCTGTTTTCACAGGACGCGTATATAACGCCGTTTCCTTCCCGTGCGATATTATTGATAAGATGGAAAATATCCTGTTTTGCTCCTACATCTACTCCCTTTGTAGGCTCATCAAAAATATATATGTCACAATCCGCTGCAAGCCACTTTCCCACGGCCACCTTCTGCTGGTTTCCGCCGGAAAGATTCCGCACATGCTGCTTTATGGAAGGCGTCTTTATCCCAAGATCACGCACAAAGCGGTTTGCGTTCTCGTTCACCTTTCCGGTCTGCACGAAGCTCATCATGCAGAATTTGTCAAGACAGGCTGCGGAAAGATTGAAGGCCACCGTCTCCTGGACAAGCACTCCCTCCTTTCGTCTTTCCTCCGGAACAAGGGCAATCCTGTTCTTCACGGCCTGGGCGGGATTGTTTATCTTCAATTCCTTTCCGTCCAGAATGATGCTTCCGCCGGTCTTTTTGTAGCTTCCGAAGATGGTCTTGCAGAGCTCTGATTTTCCGGCTCCCACAAGTCCGGCAATACCGACTATTTCACCCCTCTTTACGTAGAAGGATACATTATTCACCTTTCCGTAAGCTCCCGACAGGTTCCTGACCTCGAAGAATTTATCGCCGATCTTCACCTCTTCCTTGGGGAAGTTCTCCTCAAAGGAGCGGCCAAGCATCTTCTCGACTATCTCCTTTGTTGTGGTCTCAGGGGTCACGGGTGCATTATGGACTATCTCGCCGTTCCTCATAACGGTATAGCTGTCACAGATCTGCAATACCTCATGAAGTCTGTGGGAAATAAACATTATGGCGATATTCTCGCTTTCCCTCAGGCTCTTTACAACCCTGAAAAGCTCTTCGGTCTCCGTGTCCGAAAGCGGTGCGGTAGGCTCATCGAGGATCAGGAAATTACATTCGGCCTGTATCGCCCTTGCTATAAGGACCATCTGCTTCTCAGCCAGTGTCAGATTCTGTACGAGGGAACGGACATTGATATCGGTAACATTCAGCCTTTTCAGCGCCTCTGCCGCAGATTTCCTGACGGCTCCCCAGTTCATAAACGAGCTCTTCTGGTTCATAACGATGTCATTCAGCATGATATTCTCGGCAACCGAAAGAGAGGGCACAAGGGCTGTATCAACTTCCTGATACACTATCTGTATCCCGTGCTTTTTGGCGAAATTCGGAGTTCTTATCTCGATCGGCTCCCCGTTCAGGAAAACCTGCCCCGTATAGCCCGGATTCGACCCCGCGAAAACATTCATGAGAGTGGATTTGCCGGCGCCGTTTGCTCCGACGATGGCATGTATCTCTCCCGTGGATATCTCAAAATTCACCTTATTTAAGGCCTTTACTCCGGGATACTCCATAGAAACATCTTTTGTACTTAGAGTTATCTTTTCCATTTAAGTAACCTGATATACCGAACCATCCGACCGGTATATTCCTTTCTAAAGTAAAGGGCACCGGAGCTTCCTCCGATGCCCTCCTTAAAAATTCCTTATGATGTCAAGCAGAACAAAATTTACATCTTACTTGTGGATAAGATCCTTGGGCATCCAGTCTGCCTCAGAGAGGTAATCAAGATTTCCGTAGGTATCTCCTGCGATATCTCCAAGGTTCTCAACAGAAGAATCGCTCTTCAGATCCTTTGCAAGGATGGGTGATCCGGGGATCTCTACATAGTCAACACCGGTCTTTCCGCTTGCGGGATCATAGATCTTGTCATACTCTCCTGCCATCTCCAGGAAGAGGATACGCATACCGATCTCACCGTTAAGTGTCCAGTCGGTCGTTCCTGCTGCAGTCCAGATCTCGGGATTGGTCTGCATATTTGTGATGTCAACGGGATCGATATCAACGGATGCCATAGGAAGTGCATTGTCTCCGCTGAAGTTTGCGTTCTCGGTTATTGCCTTGTAAACGCCCTGGCCGTAAAGGTCATAGTAAACAACTACGCCGTCAACGTCTTCACGCTTAACACTCTGCAGATAAGCAGCAAATACGGTGTTTGCGGAATCCATTGTATCCTGAAGAGGCTGAACCTCTCCTACGGTCTTGATCTTGCCTGCGTCTTCATAAGCCTTCCAGCCCACTTCACGACGATCGAAAGGTGAGTTGTAATTAGGTCCTCTCCAAACCTTGATAAGACGAACGCCTTCGCCGTACTTCTCTATCATAGAATCAAGAAGGACTGTTACAAGGCTGTCATCCTGCTGGAAGAACTGGGTAACTCCGTCGATCTTCTGATAATCACCGTCTGTATAGAACTGGGTATCGAAAGTAACGATCTTCATATCGGGATACTGCTCGGTGATCTCCTTAAGGAATACATAGGAGCCGTCCTGATTGCCGTGGCTTACGAGAAGTCCGTCATAGCCTGCTGATGCACAGGTACGGATGGTATCCTGCCACTTGTTGAAATCTCCGTCACAGAAGAAGAAATCAAACTGTACTCCCATAGCGTCGCAGAGATTTGCGCAGGAATCTTTCCACATCTGGAAGATCGTAGCGGAAGGAAGAAGCATTACATAAGCAACTTTCTTTCCGGCAACAGGGTTTGCAGCTGCCGCATCGGCTGCAGGTGCTTCCTCAGCTGCAGGTGCAGGCTCTTCAGCCTTGGTGTCTGCAGCGGGCTCAGCAGCGGGAGCTGCTTCCTCAGCTGCGGGCGCCTCTGCCGCAGGAGCAGCGTCGGGTGCGGGTGCTGCTGCCTGAGAGCCGCAGGCACACATTCCGACTGCCATTGACAATGTCAATAAAACTGCCAAAACTTTTTTCATAATACTTTTCTCCTTTTTAGTATTTTGGCCGTGCCTTTCACGACCACGAAATGTATTATACAAACATTTATACAAAAAATCAACGTAATTTTTGACAGTTTTAGGCACTTTTTTCTGTGACATTTTCTGATATACTAATAGTGTTGATAAAAATTACCAACAAAATATAGGGTCAATCTTAGGGAGGTTTGTACAAAAATGAGAGACAGAATAATAAAGGCGATTGATTATTACGTCGACAAAAAAGAGATAGGAGGAGCTTCTGTCCTTGTATACAAAGACGGAAAGGAGCTTTTGTCACTCCATAGAGGCATTGCCGACAGAAAAAACGGAATTCCGTTTGGCGATGACACCATAATAAGACTCTACTCTATGTCAAAGCCCATTACCTCTGCGGCAGTCATGATCCTTATCGAACGGGGGATACTTGACAGGAGCGATCCCGTTTCCGGCTTTATCCCTTCCTTTAAGAAGCAGTACTATTACGACAGCAGCGGGAAAAAACATCCGGTGAGCCGGGAAATGACCCTGGGCGATCTTCTTGATATGAGCGGAGGCCTGAGTTATCCCGATGAGAGTACTCCCGCCGGAAGAGAGACTGCAGAGCTCTTCAGGGAAATCAACTCCCGCCTCGGAAGTAAAGACGAAATGAATACGTTAAAGATAGCGGAAAGGATCGGAGAGCTGACCCTTGCCTTTGACCCGGGAAGCGACTACCTCTACAGTACCTCTGCGGATATTCTCGGGGCGGTAATAGAGAAGGCAGCGGGAATGAAGTTCTCGGACTTTCTGTCGGAAGAGATCTTCAGGCCTCTTAAAATGAATGATACGGGCTTCTTTGTTCCTAATGAAAAGCAGTCCCGCCTCGCAAGGTCCTATGTGCCGGAAAGCCACCTGAAAGCCGGACCCTCGGGTAACGAGATCCCCGTTTCGGATGACGGAAGTAATGAATATCTGGGAAACTACCTGGGGATAAGGAACAGAATGGAAGCTCCCCCGGCCTTCGAATCCGGAGGCGCCGGTCTTGCTTCCACTCTTAGTGACTATATGAAATTCGCCCAGATGCTGCTTCGCGGCAGAAGCACCCCTGAAGGGAAGCGTATCCTCTCTCCCGCCACCATAAACTTTATGACTGACAGGAGAAGGCCTGCCCATATAAACGCTCGCTTCCATGAGAGCTTCGGGATCTACGGCTTTACCTATTCAAACCTTTTACGGATCTGTATCGACCCGGGTGAAAACGACACCATAAGGTTTAAGGGCGAATACGGCTGGGACGGATGGCTCGGGCCCTTCTTCGCCAATATTCCTTCAAAAAACGCGACTATCCTCATAGGAATACAGATGACGGACTTTGGCACCTCAAGCATCACCCACAGGATCATCAACATTATAGCATCAGACCTTTAATGCGCTTATTTCTCCTTCTTCCGGACGCTGCTCCTGTATGCCGCAAAAATCTGGGAGAAGGAGGCTTTGTCCCAGCTGTCCCTTAGTAAGCCTCCAGTCAGGGCATAATCGAGCATTTTCTTATGCATTTCAAGCTCCTTTATTGCATCAACAGCTATCCGGTGACGCTCTTCCTTCGGCTTTTTACCCCTCATGTAAAGCACTGCATTTTCGTATGCCTGTGACAGATATTCATTGATCCGTCCTATGCCGGCCCCGTCCACGCCTTTGTAGGCAAATCTTTCAGCCACCATATAGTAGGTATTGAAATTATCTATAAACTGCCTGAAATGCGGGTCGCTTCCTTTTTTCACGGTCTTCAGCCTGTCTGAAATGCTCTCAATGCCTGCAAAGCCATAGGTATCGGCATTATACATTTCCCTGTAGGCTCTGCCTGCCTTTACTGCAGTATGAAGCGGTATGCTTCCCCTTAGGTTCTGCTCACTCCGGATACAGCTCTTTTTATAATCCTGCTTATGTCGAAGAATGCTCTTATCTTCCGTAATAACGTCAACAGGAAGGTGCTTTGGTATGTACGTAAGCTCTCCCTTAACAACCTTAGGGCAGAGGAGTATTAGCGGTGCCTCCATTTTGCCCGCAATCAGGGCAGCATAGTTTTTCAGTACCTCCGGATCATCTCCTTTGTAATTATAGTTCTCTTTAACGTAATCATTTAACGGCTGATTGCCTATAAATATGAGTTCCACCGCACTCTTCAGCCCCATTGCCTTATAGAAGCCTGCATCCTCGGGATCTCCCATTCCGAAGTTCTCGATACTGTTAATAAAATCTGCGGCAGCTGCCTTGAAGCCCTTTGAGAAGGATCCCTTCATACCCTTTGTCTTTGCAGCCTCCTTATAAAATGCTTCGGAAACCTTTATGCCGGGTTCATTTATCCTCTCTTTGACCTCCTCCTGACTTTCCTTCTCGAGTCTTTCCATTAATTCTTCTTTGGTTTCGATGTTCACGCTCCCGTCATCTATCTCGTATTCGTTGAGCCTCCGGTCCCTTTCAATTGACTGAACAAGCTTTGCATCCTCCATACCGCCGATGGTCTTAAATTCCTCCAGCCCTTCGATCTCGGTTTCAAATTCAAGGTCGTGCTCGAGATCTGACATTTCATCCAGGGCATCTCCCCAGTCTCCGCTTTCGGGAATATTATCTTCTTTCTTCTCTTCCTTTTTCTCTTCTTTTTTCTCTTCGCCGGAATCTATCTTCTCTTCCTTAGCGGACTCCTCGTGGATCTCATTTACCTTCTGTTCTTCCCGGATCTCACTTTCAGCTTCTTCCTTGATCTCATTTGCCGGCTTTTCCTCGTGGATCTCATTTACCGGCTTTTCTTCCCTGATCTCATTTGCCGGCTGATCCGGTTCCTTAGACTTTAGCGGCGACTCCTTTAAGGGGAGGTATGCGGATCTTATGATAGAGAGCTCCTTATCTTCATTACTTGCGGAGATTCCTTCCACCCACATAGGATTCCTCGCGTTTTCCTCCGTGCTCTGTTTTAAGCTGTAGCCGTCTTCTTCACTGTATTTAAGATTGGGCTGTTCCGCCATTTCCTCTTCCGGAGTCCTGAGCTTTGAAAGCCAGGTGATCTCAATAAGATTTCCTTTGTCATGCCTTGATAAAACCTCATCGATAGTCTTCACCTCTTCCTTAAGTCCCGAGGATTCGAGAAGTGTGATATTCTCCCCGTCAATCTTTGTAATGGTCTTGAAATGAGCCTCATGACCGTTCAGTATTGCTACGGGATTGCCTGTTGAAAGTATGGCGTTCACTTCATCAAGGAAGAGCTTTTTCTGCTTATTAAAGAGTATCCTGTCCTCCTTCTTTTCGTCTTCTGACTTTTCAACAGTCCCGTTCTGCTTTTTCAGGGCGGGAAGATTAATGGCAAGGCGTCTTACAGCCATGTCCCTCGTTTTTCTAAGGAAGAAGTCGGCTGTCTCATAGATACTTCCAACCTCCTCCTTACCTTCTCCCATGTATTCCCTTCTGTCTTTTACAAAGAAGTCATAGTCCTCCTTTGTTATACCGAGACCCATTTTTTCCACTTCCTCATAAGACTTTAGCTCATTATCCTTAGGCGAGAATTTTCTCATGTCTTTCTGGCTTACCGATCCAGCCTCACCCTTCTTTACACCCATAAAGGCATTAAACAAGGTGGCTCCGGCAACGCACCAGCAGTTATGGATTTCCTGCTGCTCGTAATCATTTACTGTGAGATTTACACTTACCTTGTATTCAGGAAGCGCGGGAAGCTCTTCCTCCTGCTTTTCTTCCTGCTTCCCGGCTATAACGGATTCCTGCTTTTCTTCCTGCTTCTCTGTTTTTACGGATTCCGTCTTTTCTTCTGTCTTTTCTTCTGTCTTTTCTACCTTCGTTTCCTCTGCAGCTGTTTCTTTTTTTGAAAGCTCTGCGTTTAGAAGATCATCAGCTTTTTTCTTTGCTGATTTCTCCTCTAAGGCTCTCTCCTCCTCTACGGCTTTTTTGTCATACTCCCTGTGAAGGAAAGTCGCTTTACCATTCTCTTCAAAGTAGAGCTGATCTTCATCGCTGAGCTTCCCATCACTGTTTCCCAGTACGTGATCCCTGATCCTCGTCGCAATATCAAGCTCCTTTTTTGCTTCCTCCATCTCGAGTGCAAGCTTCGCCTTCAGCTCGGGAATCCTTTCAAGCATCTGTTTCTTTTTACTGCCCTCCGGAATGCTGTTGATATCATCCTTCAGAAATTCATGCTTTGATTTTATCCTCTGATATTTTCCCTTTCTGTCCATATAAAGTGCGGAAGCCCTACGTACCTCATCCGGCTTTTCCCTGAATTTGTCCTCATATTTCTGAAGCTCTTTCTGACAGTCCGGAAGACCCATTAAAAAGAACTCATTTTGCTCCATAACCTTCCTGATATGATCCCTGAAATATTCTTTCTTTTCCTCATCGGTTTTTAATTCTTTGTGGGACTTTATTTCCTTCCCGTTTCTCTCGATCCCATATGTATTTATGTATGTGTTGAAGTAGGTGACAAATAATGAAACCATCTCATTATTGCTATAGTTCCGGCGGAAAGCATCCCTTTCCTCCTCCGTAAAAGCATCACTCTCAAAGAAATCCGGATACTCCACATAGAAATTTTCAAAACCGAAAAGGAGCTGTATATCATCATACACTTCAAGGAAATGCTCATGTAAGTAGTCCTTACTGAACATCTCGGGAGTTATCTTTATTTGGGCTATCTTCTTTCCTACCCGGTAGAGCACGGAATTGATCCCCATCTCATCTCCGGACATAAAAGCCTCGAAATCCTTATCATTAAGCTGCTTATTCCTAAGTGCTTCTTCACTGTAGGTACCGTTTGCGTCTTTTTTGACCGGGCGCATCAGGATCCTGAAGCATCTTAGGTCCGCGCCATGCACCTTTGTACCGAACCTGGTCTTCCATCTTGCCGCCTGTTCCCCGGAGAACATAGCATCATAATTTTCCGCATCCTTCTTTATCTTGAGCCTTACCCTGCCTTCTTTCTCTCCGAAATCATCATTAAAGATCTTCGCCATTTTGGTCTCATCCTGAAGGCTCTTATTCATTCCGTTCTTTATCTTTTGAACCTCTTTCCTGTAATCACCGGGGATATCATTTCCGACAAGATCTCCTGACATCTTCCCGCTGAAAATACGGTCGATCATTATACTGAGCTGTTGGAATATCGTTGCATCATCCTGTCCTCTTCCCCCTCTCTGTTTCATTGCCTTCTTTACGTAACCCAGACTTTTCTCTGAATACTTATTTGCAAGGGCATCAATATCACCGCTTCCTTCCCCGTCCCTCTTGAATACGTTTGTATTGGCATCCTCAATCTTTTCGAAAGGAGTATCTCCCTTGAGAATAACCGTTAACGGTTCTTTCTGCTGGAGCTCATTTTCCTCTATCTCCGCGAAGATATTCTGCGCAACTACACCGAAGGCTTTTAGTTGCGCATACTCATCATCGGTCAATGTAACATTCCAGTTTTTGAGCTTATCCAGGAAATCCTTCATATCCATTCCGATATGCAGAAGTACCTTATTATGCCAGTATTCCGGACTGTTGATATCCGTTTTATCACTGAATCTCATAGAGGAAAGCTTTTCGGGAGTAATGGATAAAAGCTCCTTTAACAAAGGCTTCAGCCCCTTTTCCCTAAGCTCTTCCCTTACCTCATAGGGCATATCTGTTCCCGGATGGAACCTGCAGATAAGTATTGTATAATCAAGATTCTTAAAAGTATTAAAGGGATCGAAAAAGTAATCCTTGGTTCTGTCCGTGTTTTTTTCAAGCTGGTACTTCTTTGCAAGCACCTCCGAACCTTTCATGGCATCACTCAGATTTTTTTCCGCTTTTTCATTAAGAGTATTGATATGCTCCCTCTTTTTCCTGGCCTCGTTAAACTTAGATTTTATGATGAGATCATGGATCTCTTCCGCAGACTTCTTTTTATAGACCGGAACATCCTTTAGTTTCTGCTGAAGTTCACGGATCTCCTGCGTTATTGCCGCCTCTCCCTCTTTATAATCCGCAACCACGAAGCCTTCTGCTTCCCTTGTTTCAACCCCTCTCTTCCTGGCTTCCTTCTGCTTTTCAATGAGAGCTCTTTTTATCTTAAGCTTTTCATTCAATATAAGTCCTTCCTCAAGGACATCAACAGAATCCCTGAAGGCAATAAGATCGCCAAAATCCTCGTTCCCTTCCTTTAAGAGGAAATTCAGGGTGCGCTTAGTGACCCTCTCCCTCTTCCCGAGGCAGTAGTCGATAAACTCCCTGTAATGCTCTGCATGCCTGGAAACCAGACGGATCCTTTTATTATTTGTATTTATCTTCCTCGCTGCTTCCCGTCTCTTTTCCTTATCCAGTTCTTTATTCTCAAATACCCTGATAAGCTCTTTCTGTTCACTTATCATTTTCTCCCGGAGTAATAGTGCCTACTTCATCTCTGCAAGGGATTTTTCCATCTCCGGTCCGCAGGCTTCTTTTGCCTTTACATTTTCATTGATCTCATTCTCGATCTCCTCTGCTTCCGTATTTGCAGAGAAAGTCTCACTGTTTGCAAAGGTCCTTGCTATATCAACCTCGGAATTCTTTAATGCATTTCTTAGAAACCCATAGAGCCTGGTATGATAATTGTCCTTAAGCTCTTCCCTGTCTCTGTGGCGTATGGCCCTGACCGGATCCTCCCTTCTTAAGGAAGGCTTTGTCTCCCCGCGTTTTTCCTGTATTTCAATACCATGAAGATATAGATGGTCCTTAAGGAGACCTTCCATCTCTTTTCCGATCTTTTCACGCGTTTCCAGTATGGCCCGTTTTTCAGCAGGCAGTGAAGAATAGAACTTCGGGAATTTCTCCCTTATTTCGCTCACATTCTGTAATTCCCTCGCCATATCCATCATAGCCGGCATATGCTGGGAGAGATAATCGTCCGTGAACATCTCGGGAGTTAATTCGTCATTTGTGAGCTTACTCACCCATTCTAAAAGATCCGGATCCTCAACTGAATCCTTTGCCCTCTCGCTGACCTTAGTGGTTTTACTGAGATCAGCGTAGTACTTTTGTATGGATGAAAGCTCCCTTACCGTACAGACATCCGCATTCCTGAATTTGCTCTTTGCCTTTTTTACGGCATCATTTTCTGTGGAACCCCACTTTTTATCCTTCTTTGCGGTTGCAAGCTTCTGTGTAAAAAAGGGTTTTGTATTTTTTTCTACCACACCCCATTCACTTTCCACCTTATCCCTTACCCTGACGCTTAGAACCTCATTTTGGGACTTGGAGTTCTCCATTATCCTTTCATAGTAGGAAGCTTCCTCATCAGTATAAAAGGAAGACAGTCTGTCCTTTTTTTCCTGTTTTTTCAGGTTGTCCGGATTCTGTTCATCTCCGGTGGGGGTACTAATATCCTGCTGCTTAAAAGCACCGGTATTCATTTCGTTGATGCTCTTCCCGCCTTCGGTTTTCTGTTCATTTATCAGGTTTCCCATATCATTCTCCTTTTTCT
>CADCQV010000088.1 GCA_902803625.1 uncultured Lachnospiraceae bacterium | reverse complement strand
TAAGGATACCTCCAGGGATGATCTTATAGCGATGATGGTAGGCCGTCAGCTTACCAGCTACTATGAGAGGGATTTCATAGAGCCCGGAGAAGAGGTCCTGAAGGTTGAAAACATCACCGACAATAAGCGGGTATTTGATGTTTCCTTCAATCTTAAGAAGGGAGAGATCGTTGGTTTTGCCGGTCTTGTGGGAGCAGGACGGAGTGAGACCATGCAGGCTATTTTCGGTCTGACTAAGGGAGTGACCGGGAATATTTATATCAACGGCAAAAAGGTTGAAATAAAGAGTCCGATCGACGCTATGAACAACGGTCTCGTAATGGTTCCGGAGAGCCGGAAGGAGCAGGGACTGTTCCTCATACAGGATGTGAAATACAATACGACTATTGAGATACTTGATCAGTTTATAAAGAATCTGAGAGTAAATCACGCGAAGGAGGCCGAGGTTACACAGAAATATATAGATATGATGTCAACAAAGACCCCTTCACAGCAGCAGGTAATAGGAAACCTGTCCGGCGGAAACCAGCAGAAGGTGCTTATAGGACGCTGGCTTGCCACGAATCCCCAGATACTTATTCTGGACGAGCCTACGAGAGGTATTGATGTAGGTGCCAAGGCTGAGATATATGCTATCATGAACAGTCTTATCAAGCAGGGCGTATCCATTATAATGATATCTTCGGAAATGCCGGAGATCATCAATATGTCAGACAGGGTATATGTTATGGCAGAGGGTACCATTAAGGGCTGCATAGACCATGAGGAAATTTCGCAGGAAGCCATCATGAAGCTGGCTGCTGTCTGAGCGAATCGTAGGATTTACATTAGGAGGAAATATAAAATGGATGAAAAGAAAAAGATTTCAGCGCCTGCACCGAGAAATGCCTTTATGAGCTTTATTTTTGAAAATCTCGGTATCCTGGCAGCTCTCGTAGTGCTCTGCCTGATACTGGGTATCTTCCCGGGCACCAGCGAATACTTTGTAACTGTGAAGAACCTGTTTAACGTTCTCCGTCAGATATCGACAAACCTGCTTCTTGCCTGCGGTATGACAATGGTCATCATCCTCGGAGGTATCGATCTTTCGGTAGGTTCGGTTATCGCTTTAAGCGGTGTCCTGGCAGCAGGCGGCGTTGTAAGATACAATCTTCCCATAGTACCGGCTATGATGCTGGGATTACTGGTTGGTATAGTTTTCGGTCTCTTTAACGGATTTGTGATTTCGAAGACCACAATACCTCCCTTCATCGTTACCCTTGCAACAATGAATATTGCAAGAGGACTTGCGGGAGTATATACGGGCGGTTCTCCTGTCCGTGTCGTAACAAAGGAGTGGCAGTGGATCGGAGCCGGGTATGCCTTCGGCGTTCCTGTTCCGGTTATCATAATGATAATAATCTTCATTGCTTCCCTTCTTATCATTAACCGTACGAAGATGGGCCGCTACATTTACGCAGTCGGCGGAAACAACCTGGCTGCTACTTATTCGGGAATCAATGTTTCAACAGTTAAGTTCTTTGTTTACACCTATTCCGGAATAATGGCAGGTCTTGCGGGAATCATCCTCGCATCACGTATGTACTCCGGTCAGCCTACAGCCGGTGAAGGAGCGGAAATGGATGCCATAGCAGCGGTTGTAGTCGGCGGAACGAGTATGTCCGGTGGTTCAGGTAAGCTTGGTGGAACGCTGATCGGTGCACTGATCATCGGTATCCTGAATAACGGACTGAACCTTATGAATGTCAATTCCTTCTGGCAGACTGTAGTAAAGGGTGTTGTTATCCTTCTCGCTGTTATGCTTGACTTCTTCAGGACAAGGAAAAAGGGCTGATCATCTGAAAAAAGGATCTGAAATTTGAAGCGTTCTGAGATAAACAGTATTATAAAAGAAATGGAAGAGCTCATAGCCGCTAACGGCTTCCATCTGCCTCCCTTCTGCAACTGGACTCCGGAGGAATGGAAGAGTAAAGGCCACGAGTATGATGAGATCCGGGATAATATGCTTGGATGGGATATTACGGACTTCGGACTCGGGGATTTCAATAAATACGGCTTTGGGCTCATTACGCTGCGTAACGGAAACCAGCACAATCCGAAATATAAAAAGGTATATGCGGAGAAGCTTCTGTTTCTAAGGGATGATATGATGGCACCCATGCATTTCCATTGGGTAAAGAGCGAGGACATCATAAACCGCGGAGGCGGAACCCTTCTGATAAAGGTCTATAATGACGACGGAAACGGAGGGCTTGCAGATTCGGATGTATGCGTAAATTCGGACGGACGTTCCTACTATGTTCCTGCCGGCAGCTTTGTCAGGCTGACACCCGGGGAAAGCATCACCATATGGCAGCATCAGTATCATGAATTTCATGTGGAGGAGGGAAGCGGATCCGTTCTTATCGGAGAGGTTTCCCAATGCAATGATGACAATACGGATAATCGCTTTTACGATGATATAGGCCGTTTCCCTGCCATAGAAGAAGATGAGCCGCCCTACAGGCTGCTCTGCAATGAGTATCCGGCTGCGGTTTGAGGTCTTAATTTATGATAAATAGGGACCGTTTTAAATATCTCCTGCTTTTTATTCTTGTTTTACTGATCCTGGTGATCGCAAAAAAGCCCCTTAATGCAAGAGCTGATTTTGGCGACTTTGCAGGGGACAGTGATTACGGCGATTCCTGGGACTCAGGTGATTCATGGGATTCAGGCGACTCCTGGGATACAGGCGGTGACGTCTGGGACTCGGATGATGATGACGACAGCTATTCAGACAGTTCATCCGGAGATTCTTCCGGTTGGACTATGGGAGAGCTTTTCTTTACGGTTCTTATACTCGCAGCATTTCTGGGCGGAGGATCATTTCTGATCAACGGAAAGAACAGATCCGGAAGACCGGGCGGAGATCAGCCGCGCCCTATGGGTGCTAAGCGGACTGCGGTCTCGGCCCTTAAGCCCATGTCAGAATTCTCAAGGCTTGATCCGGGATATAATGAGGCCGCTTTGCGTGAGAGGCTTTCCAATCTCTATGTACAGATGCAGGAAGCATGGCATAACAGGAATATTGAAAGCTTGAAGCCTTACTTTACGGATGCATTTTACAATCAGAGTGAGCATCAGCTCGACCTGAAGAGAAAGCAGGGGCAGACACCCTGCACCGAGAGAGTCGCGGTTCTTGAGGTTACACCCAGGGGCTTCTATCAGGCTGCAGGGATGGACCATCTCGTTGTAACTGTCCGCTCAAAGCTTGTGGCGTATACTATTGACGACAATACGGGACAGGTTATAAGCGGTGACAGATCAAGAGAAAAATTTATGGAATACGAATGGGATCTTGTCAGAAAGAGCGGTGTCATTACCGGTCAGACGGATAAGATGCAGAGCGTATCCTGTCCTAAGTGCGGAGCACCTCTTGATATCAATCAGACAGCCAGGTGTCCGTACTGCGGAAGCGTAGTGACAATCAATAACGAAGACTGGGCCCTGAATAATATTAAGGGCATTTCACAGATAACAAGGTAAGGTTTAATATGCTGTTTCTTACCTTACTGCTCATTATTCTCACAGCAGACAATAGCGACTTCTTTCTGAAGCCAGAGCTTTCAAAGCCGGAAGCGGTATATCTCCTTGCCGGCGTGCTGAAAAGCTTTTTTCTTATGTTTGTATTTTCGGCTGCAGACAGGAATATCAGCAGTGAGCTAAAGACAAGAATAAGAAAACATGCAGGGATCATCATAGCTCTGTTGTCTTTACTGTTTTTCAGCGCGGAGGTGCTTTATGCTGCTTCTGCGTTTTTTTATTCCGACTGGGATCCTGCCGGGGTTCTGGACTGTGTATATAAGCTTCTACGCGGCAGGAGCGGAGAGATAAACATCGATTATTTTTCCGCCCATCCGAATAACCTTATGCTTGTATGCACTTATCTTGCGGTATTAAGAGCTGCCGCTCTTTTCGGTACCGAAAGTGTGATCTCCATTGTTTTCCTTCAGGCTCTGCTGTTTTCTCTGGGAGGAGTGCTTGTTTTCTATATCGTCAATGATCTGTTATCACTAAAGGCAGCCTTTCTTTCCTATCTTTTATATACTCTCTGGATTGGGTTTAATCCCTATCTTCTTATCACCTATTCCGATGCTGTCGGACTGATCTTCCCGCTCGTTCTTTTTAGGCTCTTCCAGCTCGTATTACGGAAGGACAGGGGAAAAGCTGTAATTCCCACAGCCTCTGTTGCAGGAGTCTTTGCGGGCTTAGGATATGCGGTAAAGCCACAGACTGTTATAGTTTTTATTGCAGGTATCATTGTGACAGCTTTCGTATTTTTCCTAAGGAAGGACAGGAAGCAGTTTTACGCAGTTATTGCTGCGGTTTTTATGTTTCCTGTTGTCCTTATCACTGTCAATAATGCCATTTACCCTTCTCTGGGTCTTGAGCTTGATAAGGCTAAAAGCTTCGGCTTTTCCCATTATATTATGATGGGTTTAAATCCGGAGACTGACGGGGTATATTCAAATGAAGACACGGAATTCACAAATTCCATAAAGGATCCTTCCGAAAGGAGAGCGGAAAACCTGCGTGTGACCGAAGAAAGGCTGAAGGAATACGGAATAAGTGGACTTCTTGGGCACCTGAAAAGAAAACAGCTTATCAATTTCTGCGACGGAACCTTTTCCTGGGGTATAGACGGAAACTTTTTTGCAGGACCCGTACTGGGAGATATGCCTGCCGTAAGAGAGGACAGTCCCTTAAGACCTATGATCCATTCCTTCATTGTTGCCGGAGAGAGGAATTATGATAAGTTTAGGGATCTTATGCAGCTTTTCTGGCTTACGGTCCTGTTTTTCGGATCCGCCGGAGAGATATTTGCATTAAAAAGGCTTATCGGCAGAGATTTTGAAGGAAATCCTGCGTTTTCAATACTGGGAGTCCTGTTTCTGTCACTATACGGTCTGACCGTATTTGAGCTTATTTTTGAAGCGAAGGCCAGATATCTCTTTACATATCTGCCGCTTTTCCTGATCGCGGGAGTGTACGGAGCAAGCGGGATATACCGTTCACTAAGGCGTTGCTTGAAGTGATGAGAAGCATCCCCAGCAGAAGTATCAGCGTGAAAAGGGGGATAAAGAAGATCATGGAGGAAATCCATGAGAAGGTAAAGCCCTTTACAAGCCACATCACTCCGTAGAGAGTAACATGGTGCACGAGAAAGATGCCATAGGAATATCTGCTGATTATCCTGACTGTTTTTTCAACCGGAACGGGAACCGTCAAAGAACCTGATAAAAGGGTAAGCAGCATATATACCAGAACCGCGAGTATCGTACAGCTTTCCTGCTTATTAAACGGAAGCGGAAACAGGAAAAACTGGGCAATTATAAGTATCAGCACAAGAGACAGTATAAGGGAGCTTTTCCGGCTGAGCTTTTTTGCAAAGGGAAGGAAGCTGCTCACCAGGATAAAGCCGGCCCAGAAATTCATAATGCAGGTCCACAGACACATATTGTCGCTTATCACAATATGGCTGTTATAGTACTTTATAAGTACAATGAAAATATTCGTATCCGGGGCGCTGGAAAAATAATGCCTCCGGAGATTGAACAGGAAAATGAATATTATAAGGACAGTTGACGGTATCTTACATTTATTCCACAGGAAAAGAAGAAGGGGATAAAGTAAATAAAGGAGAATTATTGCTCCGAGAAACCATTCGCCAAGATTGTAGTAGTTCATCCCGAGATGAAGGAAATATCCGTCCATTCCGATGAAGGACAGGAGAAAAAGCTTCCTGGGGCCGCCCCAGAACCAGGATCCCACTCTCAGCGAATTTATCACATACATTATGGTCCAGGCTATATAAAAGGCGGGAAAGATCGAAAGCCATCTTTTTTTATAGAATAAAAGCACTTCCTTAAAGGAATTGAAGCTTTCATGGTTATAAAGAAGTGCGGCACCGCTCAGCATAAAGAAGATGTCCACAAAAATGCCGCCCATATCCCCGTTCTTAAATCCCAGGAATTCGGGACCGCTTTCCCTTATGGCATATTCGTAAAATGTGTAGCTGTAGTGGCTTAAGACGATTGCAAGAGCACTTACCGCACGTATTACATCAAAGCTTGGTTCGTAAGGTTTTCTCATAGCACACTGATTGTACAATTATCCTCAGCTTATTACAACCGAAAAAATACTTGTGTTTTTTTTGTCAATCGCTTACAATGATATTTGCGTATTGGAACGGAGAGTCACTTCTCCGGTTACAGCCGGGATATTCCCGGTATTATATTTATAAGATCAGGAGGATTTAATAATGGCAGTAAGAGTTGCAATCAATGGATTTGGACGTATTGGTCGTCTTGCATTCAGGCAGATGTTCCAGGCTGAGGGTTATGAGGTAGTCGCAATTAACGACCTTACATCTCCCAAGATGCTTGCACATCTCTTAAAGTATGACACATCACAGGGACGCTATGTTGATTTCGGGCATGAAGATGATGTTACGGCTGATGATGAAGCCGGAACGATCACAGTTAAGGGCCAGACCATCAAGATCTACAAGGAGCCCGATGCCAATAACTGCCCTTGGGGTGAGATAAACGTAGACGTTGTTCTGGAGTGCTCAGGCTTCTATACATCAAAGGAAAAGGCTCAGGCTCACATCAATGCCGGCGCAAAGAAGGTTGTTATCTCCGCACCTGCAGGAAATGATCTTCCTACGATCGTTTATAATGTTAACCACAAGACACTTACAAAGGATGACAAGATCATTTCTGCCGCATCCTGCACTACAAACTGCCTTGCTCCTATGGCTAAGGCTCTTAATGACCTTGCTCCCATCGAGTCAGGTATTATGTGCACGATCCACGCTTATACCGGAGATCAGATGATCCTTGACGGCCCCCAGAGAAAGGGTGACTTAAGAAGATCACGTGCAGGTGCCTGCAACATCGTTCCCAACAGCACAGGTG